>DATAIN010000374.1:0-1616 GCA_036262635.1 Gemmatimonadaceae bacterium
CCCCCTACGAGTGGCGCACCGTCGGCACGCTCATCCGGCTCGGCTGGAAGGATCGGGCGTTAGGCACCGCGGCGGCGCTCATGGCCGACCGCCGACCGCGGGAGTGGAACCAGTGGGGCGAGGTCGTCTGGCGCGACCCGCGGGCGCCGAAGTTCATCGGTGACATGCCGCATACCTGGGTGAGCGCCGACTTCGTGCGCTCGGCGCTGGACCTCTTCGCCTACGACGACGAGGAGCGTAAGGCGGTGGTGATCGGCGCGGGGATACCGCCGCAGTGGGTCACGAGCGGAGAGGGTGTCCGCATCACCGGCCTGCGGACGTACGGAGGGCCGCTCGACGTCGCGATCTCGGGATCGGAGTCCGGCGCGATGGTGCGGCTCGCCGGGACGATGCGCATTCCGAGCGGGGGGATCGTCATCCGCTCGCCGCTCGACATCCGGCCGAAGTCGGTGACGGTGAATGACGAAGAGTCGAGGCTCGTCAACGGCGAGCTCGTGGTGCGCGTGCTCCCCGCGCGGATCAGCTTCCGCTACTGATGCCGATGCGTCGATCAGCCGAGCGCGCGGCCGTTGCTGCGGATGATCTCGCGGTAGTAACGCCCGCTCCCCTTGATGGTGCGCGTCTGCGTCGCGAAGTCGACGTGCACGATGCCGAAGCGCTTCGAGAAGCCGAGGCTCCACTCGAGGTTGTCGAGGAGGCTCCAGGCGAAGTAGCCCTTCACCGGAACGCCGCTCGCGATCGAAGTGTGGACGGCGCGGAGGTGCTCGCGGTAGTAGTGGATGCGGAGGGGGTCGTCGAGCACGCCGTCAGGCGCCACGGGGGGATCGTAGAACGCCGCGCCGTTCTCGGTGACGTAGAGGGGGATGTCGCCGTAGCGCTTCGTCACCCACTGCAGGACGTCGCGCAGGCCGTCAGGGTAGACTTCCCAGCCCGTCTCGGTGTAGGCGGCGCGCGGGTTCTTCACGTGCCGCGCGAACACCGGCCACTTCACGTTCGAGTGGGCTGTGAGCCCACGCGTGTAATAGTTGATGCCGAGCCAGTCGAGGGGCTGTCTCGCGAGCGTGAGGTCGTCGGCGCCCGGCTCGTTCCAGGCGTCGCCGAAGATCTCGCTCATCTCCTCGGGCCACTCGCCGAGCATGGCCGGGTCGAGGTACTGCCGGTTCATGTAGGCGTCGGCGCGCCTGACGGCGGCGAGGTCGCGAGGATCGTCGCTCGCGGGATACTTCGGCTCGAGATTGACGACGAGACCGATCCTTCCCTTCGCCTTCGACGCGCGGAACGCCTGCACGCCGGCGCCGTGCGCGCGCATGAGGTTGTTCGCGACGATCGGCGCCTCGTAGAGGTTGGAGTGGCCGGGCGCGAGCTTGCCGAAGAGGTAGCCGCCGTCGCTCACCACCCACGGCTCGTTGAGCGTCGCCCACATCGGCACGCGGTCGCCCAGTGCGTCGTACATGACGCGCGCGTAGTCGGCGAACCAGTCGGCGATGTCGCGATTGAGCCAGCCGCCCTGGTCGTCGAGCGCCGCGGGCAGGTCCCAGTGGAAGAGGGTGACGTTGGGCGTTATGCCGCACTCGACCAGCGCATCGGTGAGCCGTTCATAGAAGGCGAGCCCCTTC
>DATAIN010000375.1:0-1549 GCA_036262635.1 Gemmatimonadaceae bacterium
ACGCGCGCGGATGTCCGCGACCGAGACCGGCCCCGCGAGCGACAGGTATCTCCAGAGGATCTCGCGCCTCGCCGCGGGGCGCGTCAGCGTCGTCTGGCGCAGCAGCTCGGGGACGACCTCCTCGGCGGCGCACTCGCGCGGCTCGACGCCGCAGCGCACCGTCGCCATCGCCGCGCGCCCGAACGCAGCGGAGTAGCGCGGATGCGTCTCGGTGAGGATCACCCGCCACTCGCTGCCGTTCGCAGTTGGAACCGGAATCTCGATCGCGCGGCGGCTCGCGAGCAGCTCGTTCAGCGGCTCGCCGATCGCTCCTTCCTCGACCGTTGCGACGCGCGCCTCCGCCTCCGCACGGGTGAGATCGCCGGCGCGGTCGATGAGGATCGAGAGCTCATCCGCCGAGCGTGCCCGCCGCCCCGGTGCGGTCCCGCGACGCGCGGCGAGCACCTCCTCGATCGCGACGAGCGTCGTGTCCTCCGGCGCCTCCTGACCGGTGAGTCCCTGCAGCAGCGCGCGGTCGAGCGAGAGCATCGCCGCACGTCGCTCGGCGCGCGGTGCGTCGTCGCCGTACATCCAGTCCATGACGAAGCCGAACTGGAGGCTCGCCGCGAAGGGCGAAGGAATCTCCGTCGCCGCCGTGCGGACGACGATCTTTCCCTCCTCGAGATCGCCGAGCACCCGCGCCAGCGCCGGCATGTCGAACGCCTCCTGGAGCACCTCGCGGTACGTCTCGACGAGGATCGGAAACGACGGGAACTCCCGCACTGCCTGGAGCAGGTCGAGCGACTTGAGGCGCTGCAGCCAGAGGGGCATCCGGCGCCGCGGGTTGCCGCGCGCGAGAAGCAGCGCCCGCGCGGCGTTCATCCGGAAGCGCGCGCCGAAGAGCGACGTCGTCCCCACCTCCTCGAGCACGCGCCGCTCCGCTTCCGCGGACGGAACGCCGAGGAACGCGCCTAACGGTACGGGACCGCCGAGGTCGGGCATGCGGATCATGATCCCGTCGTCGGTGGTCTGGACCTGGACGTCGATCTCGCCGTCCTCTCCCTTGCGCGCGCGTTCGCCGAGCGCCTCGCGCACCCGCTGCGCGATCGCCATCCCCCAGGGCGCGGTGACGCGGCCGCCGAACGGTGCGTGGAGCACCACGCGCACCGAGCCCGTCTCGTCGCGGAAGTGCTCGAGGAGGAGCGTGCGCTCGTCGGGGACGACGCCCGTCGCCGCCTTCTGCTGGTGGACGTACTCGACCATCGACGTGATCGTCGACTCATCGGCGTCGTAGTGCGCCATCAGCGCATCGAGCGCGGCTCGGTCGCGGGCGGCGTCGAGCGAGCGGCGCAGCGTGCCGACACGCTCGGTGAGGTGGGCCGAGCGCGCGCCGTACTCGCCGTGCCAGAAGGGCATCCGTGCCGGCGAGCCCGGTGCCGGCGTGACGATGACGCGATCGTGCTCGATCGATCCGACGCGCCACGTGCTCGAGCCGAGCTGGAAGACGTCGCCGATGCGCGTCTCGTGGACGAACTCCTCGTCGAGCTCACCGAGCCGCGTCCGGTCGGGA
>DATAIN010000376.1:0-7209 GCA_036262635.1 Gemmatimonadaceae bacterium
GACGTGCACCATCGCGTCGAGATGGTGCGCCTCGCCGCGCAGCGCCGCGCGCTCCTTGCTCGTGATCCTCGACTGCCGCTCCTCGGCCATCCGCTCCGTCCGCGTTCGGGTCCGCACTCGCCGGCCACCCAACGCAAGAATTCTACTCGACGAACAGCGGGCGCGGGTTCACCGGGATCCCCGTCCACCATTTTCCATCGGCGGGCATCCGCATGATCTGGAAGTGGAGGTGCGGCACGTCGGGCGGCGCGTTCCCCGTCGTGCCGACGAAGCCGATCGTGTCCCCCTTCTCGAGGGGAAGGCCCTCGACGAGACCTTTCCGGTAATGGTCGAGGTGGGCGTAGTAGTAGACGAAGCGCGATGTCGGATCCACCGCGTAGAGCGTGATTCCCCCCGCGCCTCCCGTGCGCAGCTTGAGGATCTTCCCGTCGTCGGCGGCGACCACCGGCGTCCCCTTCGGAGCGAGGATGTCCACCGCGTGATGCCGACGCTTCCCGTCGCGCGCCTCCTCGAAGCTGTCGGGGATGTGCGAGAGCTGGGCGTTGGCGACGGGGACGCGGATACGCCGGCCGCGGAGATAGTCGTAGTCGGCGACCGAGATTCCGTCGGGGATGATCGCCGCCGCGTGCACGGGCGCGCTGCGCGGCGCGGGCGCCGGGGTCGGCGCATGCCCGTAGCGACAGGCGCCGAACACGATGCCCAGCGCGGGCGCCATTCGTCCTAGCAGTATGCGGATCGTCGTCTTCGTCGCCGTCTTCGTCATCACCTGGTACATGCTGCAGCTGCCGATCCCCTTGTGGGCATCGCTGCTGCTCCTGCTGCTCTTCTGGTACTCCCTCGGCGCGCCGCTGTTCATCCTGCTCGCGACGCGGATCCCGGTCGATCCACCGGTGAAGCCCTTCGACCCGAGCGAGCACGACGTGTCGCTCGACCAGCTCAGCTTCACCGGCACCGCGACCGCCCAGCTTCGCGCTGCGGGATTCGAGCCGATCGGGGAGCTCTTCTTCGACTGGTCGGGGAATCGCCGCGGAGTCGTCAGCTCGGCGCTCGTGGTCGTGCTGCAGAACGACGCGGGAACGCGCGCCGGAGCAACCGCGATTCGCGTCGTCGCCGGCGGACGCGAGCGCACGCGCACGGCGATCGAGCTGCGGACGCGCTTCGCCGGTCACACGCGCAGCACGTCGAACCTCACGCCGAGCATGAGTCTTCCCTCGGACTCACCGCGTCGCGTGCACGAGCGCTTTCCGCAGGTCCGCGACGGCGCGCTGCTCGCGCGGGTGCACGAGACGCTGCTCGCGCGCGAGGAAGGTACCCCGCCCCTGATCCCCGATCCCGCGGTGCTCGTTGACGCGCAGCGGGACGAGTATCGCATGATCTTCGACGATCTCGCCGCGCAGGGGATCTACCGGCTCGGCGCGAAGGGAACGCACTGGGCGCCGACCCTCTACGGCGCGTACCTGACCATGTGGCAGCGCGCCTGGCCGATGAACCGGATCCGCGATGCGCGAGCGCGGAAGCGCGCCTCGGCGCGGCTGGCGGAGCTGGGGCTCGGGACGCTGGACGTCGGGCTGGCGTAACTGAAAGGGCCAGGGGCCAGGCGTGAGGTGCTGCGTCGATTGCAGTTCCGCCGTGCCTAACGCCTGGCCCCTGGCCCCCGATCAGCTCATGGTGCCGTCGTGAAGGTCCACGTATACGGCTGCGCCAGCACGTTCCCCGCGCGGTCGCGAATCCCGGTGATCGTCCCCGTGATCGTCGTGTTCGCCGGCAGGGCAGGATTCGGGATCAGCGTCGCCGATGCGCCGGTGACGTTGATCAGCCCCGTCACGCCACCCGTGAAGCTGAGCGCGGCGTTGGTGACGCTCGCCGAGTCGACCGGCTCCGAGAAGGTGACGATGATGAGCGAGTTCGTCGGGACGCCGGTCTGATTGACGCCGGGATTCGTCGCGACGACGGTGGGGCGCGTCGTGTCGACCGCGCTCTTTCGCGGCGCGGTGAGGAACGCGTCGGGCGTCCCTCCGCAGCCGCCGAGCAGCGCGGCGAGCGCGAGCGCGGCCGGCGCGCGCCGGATGGTGCTGGTGCGAGTGCCGAACATCGATCCCTCCTTCACAGGGCCTGCGCCTCCGTCGAGGGGAAGCCGTGCTGCTTCCGCCCGAGCGCGCCCTCGTGCTTCGCGGTGGTCTTGTACAGCTCGAATCGTCCATCGGCCGCCGCGTCGGCGCAGCGGCTCCGCAGCTCCTGCATCTCGACGGCGGTCATCGGCTCGAAGTCGCGCGCGACCTTCAGGTTCTGGCGCAGCACGCGCATCGAGTCGATCCCGCTCACCGTGGTCGCGACGTCGAGGCTCATCGCGTAGCGCAGCGCGTCGTGCGCGGTCACGGCCTTCTTCTTCACCGCGTCTCCCTCGCCGCCGAGCGACTTCATCCCGATCGCCGCCATCCCGCGCCGGTTCACCTCGGGGAGGACGCGCTGCTCGAAGCTCCGGAAGGTCCCGTCGAAGCAGTTCAGGGGCATCTGCACCGTGTCGAAGGGAAAGTCGTACGAGAGCATCTTCAGGTGCAGCGCCGGGTCCTTGTGCCCGGTGAAGCCCACGAAGCGCACCTTCCCGTCGCGACGCGCCAGCTCGAGCGCCTCGACGGATCCGCCCTTCATGAAGTGGCGCTCGGGGTCGTTCTCGTAGACCACCTCGTGGATCTGCCAGAGGTCGAGATGGTCGGTCTTCAGGCGACGGAGCGACTCGTCGAGCTGGCGCATCGCCGTCTTCGCGTCGCGGCCGTGGGTGCACATCTTGGTCATGAGGAAGACCTCGTCCCGCCGCCCCTCGAGCGCCCGCCCCATCCGCTCCTCGCTCTTCCCCTCGTGGTACTCCCACGCGTTGTCCATGAAGGTGAGCCCCGCGTCGATCGCCTCGTTGACGATCCGCGTCGCCTCCTTGATGGTCGAGACCAGCCCGAGATGGTATCCACCGAGCCCGATCGCGGACACCATCGCGCCAGAGCGGCCGAGGGGGCGCATGGGGATGCTGGAAGTGAGAGTCGTGCCCATCGCGGGAGCTCCGTGGTGCAGAGGCTGGATGTAGAAGGCTTTAAGCAGGAAGCGAACCGCGGCCAGTGCGCTTGCTCCGCGTCGGATCGGAGCCATATTGGCGATGATGCTCACCGCTTCTGCCTTCACCACGCTCGGTTCGGCGGCGCCCGAGATCCCGGACGAGCGTGCGGCGCTGGCGCTGCTCGCGGCGCACGTCTTCGACGCCTGGCTCGACGGATTGCCGGTCGACGTGTCGCCCGTCGATGCGGCCGCGCACGGCGCGAGTCCGGCGGCCCCGCCGGAGCGGCTCTTCCACGAGGCGCTCGAGCGGGCTTTCGAGACGATGCACGGGGGGCCCGCGACGGATGCGCGGCGGCGGCTCGCGGTCCTCGAGCTGATGAGCGAGGCCGGAAACGATCTGAGCACGCTCGGGCGTCCCGAGCTGGCGGTGCCCTTCCTCACCGCCATCCTGGGTCACAGCGGCACCGCGGGCGCGGAGGCGGCCGTCACGGCGCAGTGCCTCTACGCGCGCGCACGCGCGCTCGTCCGCCAGGGGAAGCTGGATGAGACCCTCGCCGACGCGCATCTGCTCCACCGGTTGGCAACCGATGCCGGTCTCGAATACTACCGGGTGCGCGCCGGAGTGATCTTCTCCGACGTGAAGACGCGCCTCGGCGATATCCCGCAGGCGGCGGCGCTCGCGAAAGAAGTGTGGGAGGGGGCACGCGGTCGCGGGCGGGTCGATGCGGAGCCGATCGCCGCGGGGCAGTACGGCGTCACCCTCGTCTCGATGGGAAGGATTCGCGATGCGATCCCCTTCCTTCTCCACGCGTCCATCGCCGCGGCCGGCGGCGAGCAGACGAACTGCCTGATCGGCCTCGGTGTCGCATTCATGGCACTCGGGCACCGTGAGGCGGCGCGCGATGCCCTCGAGATGGGCGAGTCGCAGGCGGTAGACGTCCTCTACCGGGCGCGCGCGCGACTGAACCTCATGCGGCTCGCCGCCGACTTAGGCGACCGCGCCGCGTTCGAGCGCTGGCGTGCCCTGGTGCTCGACGGACCGATCGATCCGTCGATGAGCCCCGCCGTCTACTGCATGATGGGCGAGGCATATCATCTCTTCGGCGAGCACGACGCGGCGCGCGCCTCATTCTCGCGCGCCATCGCGCATGGCGAGCGGTACCGCATCAATCAGTGGGTCTTCACCGCGGAGGCGGGGCTGAAGGCTCTCGACGCCGGTGTGCCGCCGACGCCCGAGCCCGAGCCGCCGACGCTCGGCGAGGTCGCGCCCGCGATCGCGACGGTGCGCGAGATGCGAGCGGCGATGGGGGGGCGCGCTCGATGACGGCGCCCGCGTCGCTGCCGAAGGGGCGTATCCTCGCCGGACGGCGCATGGACCAGGACGCGGCGCTCGACAAGCGGGCGAGCACCACGCTGCCCGCCGCGGTGCCGCGGGTCGCCTCCTTCCAGCTCCCCGAGCGGCTCGCGCTTCGCCTCGGAGCGGCGACCGGTGGCGGCATCGTGCGATCCTGTGCCGATCGCGCCGCGCTCGCGCTCGCGCTGGGCGGGGGGATCTCCCTCGTCGCACTCCATCCCGGGATGGCCGTCGACCCGGCCGAGTTTCTCACCTGGCTCGCCGCGCTCGGCAGCGACATCGAGGTCGTGGTGTACTCCGAGCCATCGATCACCGCGATCCAGCGCTCCTTCGCCTGGGCGCGCGCCGGCGCGCGGACGCTCGTGCTCGAGGGGATCGACGACGAGCCGGAGCGGCTCCGGCGGACGCTCGCGGCGCTCGTGCCGCGCCGTGCGGTGGACGCCTTCCTCGAACGGCTGGCCCCTTCGCTCGACCGGCTGCCCCCCATCCTCGCGGCGGCGATCGTCGAGTTGTTCCGGAACCCGCGGGAATCCGCCGGAGTGCGGACGCTGGCCGCCCGGGTGAACATGACGAGCCGGTCGATCGAGCGCTGGCTGCGACGTGCGGGGATTGCCCCCGCCTCGCGGCTCGTCCCGGCGGCGCGCCTGCTGCGCGCCCGCAGCTCGCTCGACCGGGCCGACGCGGGACTCGCCCGCGCCGCGGCGGACGCCGGGCTCTCGTCGGAGCGCGTGCTCCAGCGTCAGGCCCGGGCGCTGCTCGGCGTTTCCGCCGCCGCGCTGCGGGCGATTCCCGAGGCGGAGTTCCGCGACCGCCTGTTCGCGGCGGTGCTGGCCCCGCCGGCTCTCGACGCTGACAGCCAAGGGCTAACGGCTGACAGCTGACGGCTCACGGCCGCTACCTCGCCTCCCACGAAAACCCCGCCGTCAGCCGGTCCAGCCGCTTCCGCGCCGTGTCCAGGCGCATGATCGTCAGCCCGCCCATCGCCTCGCCTAACGCGCGGGTCGCGAGGTCGTCCACCCCGTCGCGGTCCGCGTCGAAGGCGTAGACCCCGTCGTGGGCGCGGAAGCGGTAGTCGCTCGACTTGAGCGCCGTCACGAACCCCGTGTCGTCCACCACCGCCATTCGCTCGGCGACCCACTCCGTGTTCCCTGCGCGGGCGCTGACGATGAGGAGGACGTGGCCCAGCTTTCCGTAGCAGCCGGCGATGCGCGAGCTGGAGACGCGGAGCGAGTTCTGGAGGCGCTCGTAGGGCGGCTTCTGCGTGTTCAGCAGGTCCTGCTCGATCGAGTCGCGGACGATCTGCGCGCGATCGGTGAGCTCCTCCGGTAGGGAGTCGCGCTTGCAGCTGTCGAGCGCGACCAGCACCGCCGAATCGGTGATCGCGGCCGCGGCCGGCAGCGGCTCGACCTTCTTCGCCAGCGAGTCCACGTGCGCCGAGGTCGCGAGCACGCCGACGATGCGCCCGTTCCAGACCGAGTACTCGGTGAGCGTCGCGCTGTCGGCGCCCCAGGGGCCGGTGAGGCGGAAGCGCGCGCCGACCGGGATCGGGGAGAGCCGTGTCACCGCCTCGACGTAGGCGCTCAGGCGCGGCTCCGCCTTCACGTCCATGTCGACGCGGCCGATGTCGACCAGCATCCGCTTCCCGCGCGCCGCCGCGGTGAACCAGAGCTGCCCGCGCGGGGGGAAGACCAGCCGCTGGGCGATGGAGTCGGCGAGTGGCGAGAGCGCGGGCTGCCGCCCGGGGCGCGTCGGCTGACTGTCGATCCGCGCCGTCTGCGTGTCGAGCTGCGCGACGGTGTCCGCGGCGGGCGCGGCCGCCTGCGCCGTCTTCTCCCCGCGGCAGCCGGCGGCGACGACGAGGCACGCGCCGAGGGCGACGACCGCGAGGCGAACCGTGTGACGATGAAGCGACATCGAGTGGCGAAGGATGTGCAGAGACGCGTCCGTCCGGTGCGCGCTCGGATTTGCGGATAGATGCACCCGTGGCGATCTTCCCGCCACTAGAATAACAGGACGATCGTGCACCCCGCGGCGTACCATCCGCGCGGCGCGAATCACGCGCCGCTGCCGGGCTGGAGCGCCAGCCCGGCGGGTGCCCCGAAAGGAGATTGCAGATGCCCGTGCTCGAGACGAGTGGAACGATCCGCGAGCTGAGCGACAGCGAGACCGTCGTCGGCAGCGGCGCCAACGCGACCTGGCGGCTCGGCGGGGCCGACCTCTCGGCGCGGCATTTCACCGTCACGTTAGGCGACGACGGGCAGGCGAGCGTGAAGTCGTGCTCGACGCAGAACGTCGTCCTCGTCAACGGCCGCCAGCTCGGCGTCCGCCCCCTGCCGCTTGCCGACGGGGACACCATCGCCGCGGGGACGGCGCGCTTCGTCTACGCCCGCGACCCGAAGTCGCTCCGTCCCGCCGCCGCTCCCGACTCGACTGCGGCGTACCTCGTGGACGAGCGCGGCCGCGTCGCCTATCCCCTCGCCCGCCGCTCGGTCTCGATCGGGCGCGACTCGGGGAGCACGGTCGTCGTCCGCGACCCGCAGGTCTCGCGCTTCCACGCCGACGTCCGCACCGAGGCGGGGGCGCACGTCCTCTACTCGATGGGCTCCGCCGGCACGCTCGTCAACGGTCATGGCGTCGCCGCGCCGCGCGTCCTCGAGCCGGGAGACAAGATCGAGATCGGCCAGAGCACCCTGCTCTTCGCCCGCGGCGACCTCCCCGCCGGCGTCCGCGTGAGCGAGGGCCCCACCGGCGAGGAGGGCGAGTGGAGCCGCCGCCCCACCGTGAACGCCGCCGCGATCGACACCGGCGAG
>DATAIN010000377.1:0-7748 GCA_036262635.1 Gemmatimonadaceae bacterium
CGAGCGCCAGCTCCTGCCTAACGATACGGCGGTCGTCGTCGAGCTGTGGGACACGACGGGCCGCACGATCGTCAGCGCGGGACGCGATCGCCGCGGCCAGCCCGCCCCGACCGGCGACCGCGGCGCGCTCCAGCTCGACGCCGAGCAGCACGAGATCCCCGGTCACCCGGACTCGATCTCGATGAGCCCCCTCTACGTCGAGGAGGACGCGCATCCGCATTTCTGGGTGGTCGCGCCGGTTCGCGAGAGCGGACAACGCGTCGCGGTGCTCGCGCGCGAGTATCGCATCGCCGAAGGCGCCCGCTCGGACGAAGCGATCCGGACGCTCATCGGCGAAGGCGTCGGCGCGTACTACCGCAGCGCGGACGGCGCGGTGTGGTCGACCATCGGCGGCGACGTTCGCAGCGCCCCCGCGCTTCGCGACACCGCCGACGGCGTGCAGCTCGTGACTCGCCCCGACGTCGGCCGCATGCTCTCGGTATCGGCCCCGATGGCGGGAACGCCGCTCGACATCGTCATCGAGATGCCGGAGCGCACGGTGACGGCGGGGGCGCGCGCCGCGGTCACGCGACTCGCCCTGGCGAGCGCGGTGCTCGCGATCCTCGGCGTCGCCGGCGCCTGGGCGATCAGCCGCCGCATCACCCGTCCGCTCGCGTCGCTGACGATGGCGTCGGAGAGCATCGCCCGCGGCGACTACGAGACGCGCGTTCCCCCCGCGGGGGACGAGGAGCTGGTCCGTCTCGCCCGGAGCTTCAACCGCATGGCGGAGGAGGTGAGCGCGTCGCGCGCCGAGCTCGAGCTGCGTGCGAGCGAGGCGCAGGCGACCGCCGTCGATCTCGATCGGGCGCGCCGCGAGGCCGAAGCGGCGAGCCGCGCGAAGAGCGAGTTTCTCGCGGTGATGAGCCATGAGCTGCGCACCCCGCTGAACGCCATCGCCGGCTACACCGAGCTGCTCACGATGGGGCTGCGCGGTCCGCTGAACGACGCACAGCGGCGCGACCTCGACCGCATTCGCGCCAGCCAGGAGCATCTGCTCGGGCTGATCAGCGCGGTGCTCGATCTCAGTCGCATCGAGGCGGGACGGGTCTCGTACGACCTGCAGTCGATCCCGCTCGACTCCTTTCTCGCCGGGCTCGACGCACTCGTCGCGCCGCAGGCGGCGGCGAAGTCGCTCACCCTCGAGCATCGCGTCGCCGATCCGACGCTCGGAGCCCGCGCCGATCGCGAGAAGCTGCGACAGATCATGCTCAACCTGCTCTCGAACGCGATCCGCTACACGCCGGCCGGGGGCCGGGTCATCGTCGCCGCCGAGCCGCGCGGCGACCAGGTCGCGATCACCGTGCGCGACACCGGCGCCGGCATCCCGCCCGGGCAGCTCGAGACGATCTTCGAGCCCTTCGTGCAGCTCGACCGCTCGCTCACCAACGTGCGCGAAGGCGTCGGCCTCGGCCTCGCGATCAGTCGCGACCTCGCGCGTGGGATGGGCGGCGATCTCAGCGCCGAGAGCGTTCCGGGGAAGGGGTCGACGTTCATCGTGACGCTTCCGCGCTGCGTGGTCCCCGCCGACGCGCCGCAATCCACCAGCGGTGAGGTCACGGCGGCGGAGCGGCGGGGCAGGTAGCAACCCCTAGCCCGCGCCGCGCCGCGCGAGTACGCTACAGGCGAACACTGTTCGGCATCCCGCCGCGAGAGCTGACGTGCCGCCACGCACCGCCACCCCGCAGTCCTCGCCCGCGCTCGACCCCGAGCTGCGCGAGCTGTCGCTCCGCGACCAGACCCTTGGCGCGGCGCGGCGGCTCATCGGCCGCCACGGCCATCGCGACGTCTCGATGCGCGACATCGCCGCCGAGGTCGGGTGCTCGGTGAGCAGCCTCTATCTCTACTTCGCCAACCGCGACGCGCTGATCCATACCCTCATCGACGAGGGCTTCCAGCGCTGGTACGCCGAGCAGCTCGCCCTCGAGCGCGAGCATCGCGATCCCTGGACGCGCCTCGACGCGGTCGCGCGCCGTTACGTGGAGTTCGGGCTCGCCAATCCCGAGCTCTACGAGATCATGTACATGTTCCATCCGCAGCCGATGCGGCGCATCCCGAGGGATCTCTTCCGCCGCATCCGCCGCAGCCTCGACGCCACCACCGAGAACATTCTCGCCTGCGTCGGCGCTGATACCCTGAGCGAGAGCGAGGCGCGCGTCGTCGCGGCGTCGATCTGGGCGACGCTGCACGGTGTCGTCTCGACGATCCTCACGCAGCGCCTCGACACGCGCATCGACCGCGCGCGCTACATCGACCGCGCGGTGCGGTCGGTGCGCGCCGCGGTCGGCGCGGCGGCGCAGTCCTGACTTCGACATCCACTCGACAATGCGCATTCGAAAGGTCGGCGTCGTCGGCGCCGGTACGATGGGCGGCGGCATCGCCGCGCTCGCCGCGTCCGCGGGAGTGCCGGTCGTGCTTCTCGACGTTCCGGGGGGCGCCGGCGACAGGGACCGCAGCGCGCCGGCGAAGCAGGGGCTCGAGCGGCAGGTCAAGGCGAAGCCCGCCGCGTTCATGGACCCCGATCGCGCGCGTCTCGTCCGCACCGGCAACACCGAGGACGACCTCCAGCTCCTCGCCGACTGCGACTGGATCGTCGAAGCGATCATCGAGCAGCCCGCGCCGAAGCAGCAGCTCTTCGCGCGCCTCGAGCAGATCGTCAAGCCGACGACCATCGTCGCGTCGAACACCTCGGGGATCCCGATGAAGATCCTCACCGAGGGACGCTCGGAATCCTTCAAGCGCCGCTTCCTCGGCACGCACTTCTTCAGCCCCGTGCGCTACATGCACCTGCTCGAGCTCATCCCCGGCGCCGAGACCGCGCCGGAGACGATCGACGCGGTGCGCGAGTTCGCCGAGCGCGCGTTAGGCAAGGGGACGGTCGTCGCCAGGGATGCGCCGGGCTTCATCGCCAACCGGCTCGGCGTGAAGGGGATCGTCGGCGCGCTGCACGCCATGGAAGAGCACGGGCTCGGCATCGACGAGGTCGACGCCCTCACCGGCCCGCTCATCGGCCGCCCGAACTCGGCGACCTTCCGCACCGGCGACATCTCCGGGGTGGACGTCATTGCCCACGTCACGAAGGGGCTCGGCGACGCGACGGGGGAGGACTTCGCGCTCCCGCAGTGGGTGCAGGCGATGGTCGCCGCGAAGCGGCTCGGCGACAAGACGGGGGGCGGATTCTACCAGAAGAAGGGGAAGGACATCTTCACCCTCGACCCGAAGACCGCCGAATACGGGCCGCAGAAGAAGCCGGACGATCCCGAGCTCGCGAAGCTCGCCGGCCGGCCGCTGACGGAACGCGTGCAGGGCGCGCTGAAGCTCGCCGGCCCGTACGGCGACTTCGTGCGGCGCACGGTGTTCGAGGGCGCGCACTACGCGCTCGAGAAGTCGCCCGAGCTCGCGCACGACATCGTCGCCGTCGATCGCGCGATGGAATGGGGCTACGGTCACGAGGCCGGTCCCTTCCGGATCATGGACATGATCGGCGCCGACGCGCTGCGCCAGGGATTCCGCGCGGCGGGACTGAGCGAGCCGGCGTTCCTCGCGAAGGCGGGCGGCGGGTTCTACCGGGAGGGCGCGAGCGGGGAGGAATATCTCGGCTTCGACGGCGCGTATCATCCGGTGCAGCCGCAGGCAGCGGGTGCGCTGAAGACGGAGACGATCGCACGCAGGAAGGGCGCGATCCTCGACCAGAACGACAGCGCACGGCTGCTCGACCTCGGCGACGGCGTCGTCCTGCTCGAGTTCCGCTCGAAGATGAACACGCTCGGCGAGCCGGTGATGCGCCTGCTCGACCAGGCGCTCCAGCGGATCGAGCGCGAGGGGCGCGCGGGGCTCGTCATCGGCAACGACGATCCGCGCGCGTTCTCCGCGGGCGCCGATCTCACGGGCCCGGCTGCGCTGGTGCAGAAAGGCGAGTGGAAGGCGCTCGAGTCGATGGTGCGCGACTTCCAGGACGTCGTGCAGCGCATCCGTCGCGCGCCCTTCCCGGTGGTCGCCGCGCCGCACGGGTTGACGTTAGGCGGGGGCACCGAGATCTCCCTCCACGCCGACGCGGTCCAGGGGAACGCCGAGCTGTACATGGGGCTCGTCGAAGCCGGGGTCGGCCTCCTGCCGGCGGGCGGCGGCACGACCGAGCTGCTCTTCCGCTTCACGAAGGATCTCGAGCCATATGCCGAGGCGGACCCGTTCGAGGCGGTGAAGCGCGCCTTCCAGCTCATCGCCACCGCGGCGACGAGCACGAGCGCGCTCGACGCGCGGGCGAAGGGGTTCCTGCGGCCGAGCGATCGCGTCTCGATGAATCGCGACCTCCTCATCGCCGACGCGAAGCGCCGCGTGCTCGACCTCGCCCCCGACTACGTCGCCCCGGCGCCGCGCGTCATCCGCGCGTTAGGCAAGGACGGAATGGGGAACCTCAGCTACGCCCTCTTCTCCTTCCACGAGGGCGGGCTGGCGAGCGCGCACGACGTCCGCATCGGCCACGAGATCGCCTGGGTCCTCTGCGGCGGCGACGGCCCGCCACGGATGGTGAGCGAGCAGGACATCCTCGACCTCGAGCGCGAGTCGTTCCTGAAGCTGCTCGGGACGAAGGAGACGCAGGAACGGATCGCCTTTACTCTCAAGACCGGCAAGCCCTTGAGGAACTGATCGCGGCAGGCTGGAAGCAGGAGGCCATAGGCTGGAAGCGACGGTGGTTACGCAGTCGCGTACAGCTTCCAGCTTCCAGCCACCAGCCCGACGATAAAGGAGAAACACAACATGCCAGACGCAGTGATCGTTTCCGCCGTGCGCAGCGCGGTCGCCAGGGGGAAGGCTGACGGGACACTCGCCGCGGCCGGAGTGACGCCGGTGGATCTCGCCGGCGCGGTGATGAAGGAGGCCGTGGCGCGCGGTGGCGTCGACCCACGCGAGATCGACGACGTCATCCTCGGCTGCGCGATGCCCGAGGCGTCGCAGGGGCTCAACGTTGCGCGCAACGCCGCGCTCCGTGCCGCCTTCCCGGTGGACGCGTCGGCCGTGACGGTGAACCGCTTCTGCTCCTCGGGGCTGCAGACCATCGCGCAGGGGGTGCAGGCGGTGATGAGCGGGATGCAGGACGTCGTCGTCGCGGGCGGGGTCGAGATGATGAGCCAGGTGCCGATGTCCGGCTATCATACCCGGCTGCACCCGGAGCTCACCGAGAGCTACATCGGGATGGGCTTCACCGCCGAGCGCGTCGCCGATCGCTACAAGGTGAGCCGCGCCGATCAGGACCAGTTCGCGCTCGAGAGCCAGCAGAAGGCGGCGCGGGCGATCGCCGGCGGAGCGTTCGCCGACCAGGTCGTGCCGATCGAGATCGAGAAGGTGCGCTGGGAGGGGGCGACGAAGATCGTCGAGCGCGGAGTCTTCGAGCGCGACGAGCTCCCCCGCGCCGAGACCTCGCTCGAGGGACTCGCGAAGCTGCGCCCCGCCTTCCGTCCCGACGGCACCGTCACCGCCGGCAACGCGAGCCCCTACTCCGACGGCGCCGCCGCGGTGGTCGTGATGAACGCGGAGAAGGCGAAGGCGAGCGGGGCGAAGCCGCTGGCGCGGCTCGTCACCTACGCCGTGGCCGGAATCGACCCCGACATCATGGGTGTCGGCCCGATCCGCGCGATCCCGAAGGCGCTGAAGAAGGCGGGGATGACCCTCGACCAGATCGACCTCTTCGAGTTCAACGAAGCCTTCGCCGCGCAGGCGCTCGCCGTCGCGCGCGAGCTGAAGATGGACATGTCGAAGGTGAACGTGAACGGCGGCGCCATCGCGTTAGGCCACCCCCTCGGTGCCACCGGCTCGAAGCTCACCGCGCAGCTCATCCACGAGCTCCGGAAGCGCGGGGGCGGGCTCGGGATGGTGACGATGTGCGTCGGGGGAGGGATGGGCGCGGCGGGGATCTTCGAGGTCTTTGCGTAAGGGGCTGGAAGCTGGAGGCTGGAAGCTGGAGGCTGGAAGCTGGGGCTGGAGGCTGGAAGCTGAAAGCAGGAGGCGACTGCGCACGCCGTGGCCTCCAGCCTCCAGCCTCCAGCTTCCAGCCTCCAGCCACTACGCCGGAGACTCGTGGCGGTGAACGCACTCACGCTGAGAGCCGGCCCTGACGCGCTGCGGATCATCCGCGAGCGCGGCCTCCGTCCCGAGGACGTCGACGTCGTCCCCGGTGCGAGCGGGGGGCCGAAGTGGCTCGTGCTCGCGGGGCTCGACCGCTTTCTCCTCGGCGAGTTCTTCGCCGCGCCGCGCACGCGGCCCCTGCATCTCATCGGCTCCTCGATCGGGAGCTGGCGACTCGCCTGCCTCGCGCAGCGCGATCCGCTCGCGGCGCTCGCGCGGGCGCACGAGGCGTACATCGAGCAGCGGTACACCGCGAAGCCTCCGCTCCACGAGGTGACGCGCGTCGGCGCCGCGATCCTCGACGTCCTGCTCGGCGCGAGCGGCGTGGAGGAGATCCTCGCGCATCCGTGGGCGCGTCTCCACGTCATCACGTCGGAGCTGCGCGGGCTCGGCGCGACCGATCGCCGCTGGCCGCTGCTCGCGTCGCTCGCGATCGCCGCGGCGGGGAATCTCGTCAGCCGGCGAGTGCTCGCGCGGCGCGTATGGCGCGTCATCTTTCACACCGCGCGCGACGACACGCCGTTCCGGGGGCTCTCCGACTTCCCGACGCTGCACGTCCCACTCACGCGCGAGAACACTCGCGCCGCGCTTCTCGCCTCGGCGTCGATTCCGCTGCTGCTCTCCGGGGTCGAGGTCCCGGGCGCGACGGGTGTCTACCGCGACGGCGGGATCGTCGACTATCACCTCGACCTCGACTTCGGAGCCGGGGAGGGCCTCGTCCTCTACCCGCACTTCTATCCGCACGTCGTCCCCGGGTGGTTCGACAAGTCCCTCCGCTGGCGCCGCGCGACGGGGAGCAACTTCCGCCGCGCGCTCATCCTCGCGCCGTCCGCGGAGCTCGTCGCGTCCCTCCCCCACGCGCACATCCCGACCCGAGCCGACTTCTACGAGTACACCGACGCGGTGCGCATCCGCGCGTGGCGAACCGTCGTCGGCATGAGCGAACGCATCGCCGACGAGCTCCGCGAGTTGATCGCGACGGGGAGGCTTGCCGAGAAGATCGAGCCCATGGCTGTGTGACGAGCGCTCGGCGCTGTTCGAGCTCGGTGCGCGCCGATCGGGATCGCGACCGTGCTGAGATCTCGAGGTGTGGGGCTTTTATCGGGCAACTGCAACCACATTCGAGGGACGCCCGAGGCAGTGAGACGGTGAGCACGGCGGGAGAACTGCCTTGATAGGTGTGCGCCCGCAGTCCTCCCCACCTCACCGCCTCGGCGTACCAACGAGCAGTTGCAGTTACCCTATTGAAGCCCTGAGCAGTTGAAGAGCGAATTCTGCCGCGCAACGCACATCACCGTGCGGGCGTTCTCGAGGGGGCTGAGAGCTTCAGGGCGGGCATTATCGGGTAACTGCAACCACATTCGAGGAGTGCCTGAGGCAGTGAGACGGTGAGCACGGCGGGAGAACTGCCTTGATAGGTGTGCGCCCGCCGTCCTCCCCACCTCACCGCCTCGGCGTACCAACGAGCAGTTGCAGTTACCCTATTGAAGCCCTGAGCAGTTGAAGAGCCACCGAGCACCAGCTCACGGCCCGCACCATCATCTCCCCTCCTCAAATCGAGAAGAGCCCCCGCAGCTCCGCGCTCACTC
>DATAIN010000378.1:0-8871 GCA_036262635.1 Gemmatimonadaceae bacterium
GCCTGTGCGACCGCGTAAGGCTGCGTCGGCGGCGCCTGCGTCCGGCGCACGATCAGGATGCCGATGAGGAGCGTCGCGGCGAGCGCACCGCCGATCGCGGCCCACTGCCACATCAGCGGCCGCGGGCGCATCGGGATCACGACCACCGGCGCGGCGGGCGCCGGCTGCTCGCGCCGCGCCTCCTGGCGCGCCGCGGCGATCGCCGCCCACATCTCGTCGCGTGGCACCGAGGGCGCGCGATTGTGCTCCCGCGCCATCTCGTCCAGCGTGTCGTCGAATCTGTCGTCGCTCATCATGCCCACTCTCCCACGAAAGCCTGCAGGGCGTCGCGGAGCTTCGCTCTCGCCCTCGAGAGCTGCGCCTTCGACGTGCCCGGCTGGACGCCGAGCACCTGCCCGATCTCCTCGTGCGTGTACCCTTCCGCGTCGTGCAGCAGGAACACCGTTCGATATCCCTCCGGCAGCGCGGCGATCGCCGCGGCCAATCTCGTCTTCAGGTCCGGCTCCGCGTCCCGCCGGTGCGTGCCGATCGCCATCGCGTCATCGAGCGCGGTCTCGCGCTCGCGCTGCTTCTTCACCTTCCGCATCCCGTTGATGATCACCGACATCGCGATGCTGTGCAGCCAGGTCGAGAACTGTGCTTCCCCTCGAAAATCGTTCAGCCGGCTGAAGGCGCGGATGAAGGCGTCCTGCGTGAAGTCGCGCGCCTGTTCCTCGCTCCCGGCGAAGCGGAAGGCGAGCCGGTACACCCGGTCGACATGCGCGTCGTACAGCGCGCGCTCAGCGGCTGGGTCGCCCGCGCGAGCGCGAGCGAGAAGCGCGTCTTCCAATCGATCTCCGGCAGGGGTTGAGCTCACGTGATCGGTTGCCGAGGTGTCTGACAGGGGGTCGCGGAAAAGGGTTGCGTGGGTGGGGGGGGAGATGCGGGTGCCGTCGAACCGGCGATGCGGGGTGGCGGCGCGAAGCGCCGCGAGACTGCGATACGGGATGCGAAGATGCGAGAACCCGCGATGATACGGGACGGGCCGAGCGCGGGCCGCCTGCGGCGCCGCGCTCGGCCCCATCCCGCATCAGATGTCTCCCGTATCCCGCATCCCGTATCGCAGTCTCGCGGCCACGCGCTACGCGCGTGCCGCCCCCCCGCATCGCTCTTTCCGAGCTACCCGCATCATTACATTCCGTGTCCGATGCGCGAGACCCCGCTGCACGTCCGCTCGATCCGCACGCTGCGCCGGAACAACCCGTTCCGCGTCCTCGGCGAGCACCGGAACTTCCGGATCTTCTGGATCGGCCAGACGCTCTCCCTCATCGGGACGTGGATGCAGGCGATGGGCGAAGGGTGGCTCGCGCTCGAGCTGACGAACAACGCCTTTCTCGTCACCCTCGTCACCGCGGTCGGCGCGGTGCCGGTGCTCGCGCTCTCGCTCCAGGCAGGCGTCGTCGCCGACCGCATCGACAAGCTGAAGATCGTGCGCGTGATGCAGGCGCTGATGCTCTGCCAGTCGGTGACGCTCTGGCTCGTCACGCTGACGGGGCACGTCACGATCGGCTGGCTGCTCGGCCTCGCCGCGCTCAACGGGCTGTTCAGCGCCTTCGAGATTCCCGCGCGCCAGTCGATGATCATCGAGCTGGTGAACCGCGAGGACCTCGCCGGCGCGATCGCCCTCAACTCGAGCGGCTTCAATCTCGCCCGCATCGTCGGCCCGGCCATCGGCGCGGTGGTGATCGCCAAGGCGGGGATCGCCTGGTGCTTCGCGCTCAACGCGGCGAGCTACCTCGCGGTGCTCGTCGGGCTCTTCATGCTTCGCCTCGCGCCGCGCACGCCACGGACCCGCCGCACCGACGGGAGCGAGATGCGCGCCGGAATCCGCTACATGCTGCGGACCACCGAAGTGCGCGTCATCATGATCCTCGTCACCGGAGTCAGCATCTGTGCCGCGCCGTATCTCGCGCTGATGCCCGTGGTCGCGCGCGACCGGCTCGGCACGGGCGCCGGTGGCTATGGATCGCTTCTCACCGCGGTCGGGATCGGCGGCTTCGCCGGCGCGCTCTTTCTCGCCGCGGTCGGGAGCCGGGTACCGCGCGGCCGGCTCCTGCTCTGGTCGACGCTCGTGTTCGCGGTGATGCTGCTCGCGCTCGCCGCGACGCGACACTTCCACGCCGCCTGGCTGATTCTCCTCGTCGTCGGCTGCGCGATGATCCTCAACGGCGCGCTCTGCAACGCGATCCTCCAGGCGATCGTCCCCGACGAGTTCCGCGGCCGGCTGATGGCCGCCTACTCGCTCGTCGTCGTCGGGCTCTCGCAGGTGGCCGGCAACTTCGTCGCCGGCGCCGTCGCCCGCGTCCTCGGCCCCCAGTGGGCGATCGCCGGCGGCGCGACCATCGTGTTAGGCCTCACGGCATGGGCCTATACGGCGCATCGGGAGTTGGTCCGGATCTGAGACTCGAGGAGCGATGCGGGTGCAGTCGAACCAGCGATGCGGCGTGGCCGGCGCTGCGCGCGGCGATACCGCGATACGGGATGCGCGGATGCGAGAAACCGCGATGATACGGGACTGGCCGAGCGCGGGCCGCCTTCGGCGCCGCGCTCGGCCCCATCCCGCATCATCGTGTTCCCGGATCCCGCATCTCGTATCGCCGTCTCGCGGCCACGCGCTCCGCGCGTGCCGCCCCCTCGCATCGCTGTTTCCCGTGACCCCGCATCCCTCCCGACAGATCACGCCCCGAACCTCTCCCTCGCCGCCTGCACGACGAGCCGCGTCGTCCCCTCGATCCCGAGCCAGTCGGTGTTGCAGCAGAGGTGGTAGTTCTCGATCGATCGCCACGAGCGCTTCCAGTGCCGCTTCACGTACTGGTCACGCTCGCGGTTCGTCTCGTCCACCACCCTCGCCGCCTCCGCCTCGCTGACCCCGAGTCGTCTCGCCGCGCGGGCGACGAGCGACGCCGGCGGCGCGTAGCAGAAGACGTGCAGCGCGTCCGTGCGCTCGGCGAGCATGCTCTGCGCCCCGCGGCCGACGAGCACCACGTGGTCCCGCGCTGCGGCCTCCTCCACCACCCGCGCCGTGACCTCGACGATGCGCTCCTCCGTGAGGTCGGCGATCTGGTGCTCGCCCGTGACGAGCATCTCCGGGGCGGTGAGGGAGAGCGCCGTCGCCAGCCGCTCGACGAGCGACGGAAGCCGCTCCTCGCGCGCCTGCACCTCCTCCGCGCTGACGCCGAGCCGGTCGGCGACCGCGTCGACCAGCGCGTTGTCGAGGAGATCCCAGCCCAGAGCCTGCGCGACGCCCGCGGCGACCTCCGATCCGCCGGAGCCGTAGAGCCGCGAGATCGTGACGATCGCCAACGCTCAGCTCCGGCGCGACGAGCCGCCCGCCGGCGCGGCGTCGGCCCCGTCGTCGGTGAGGGTGCAGAGCCGCATGTGCTCCACCACCGTGAAGCCTAACGCGTCCCACGCCGCGTTCGAGGCGGGATCGCCGGCGACGCTGTGGAGGCGAACCTCGCTCAGCCCGCGCTCGAGGCACCAGCCCCGCGCCGCCGCGACCAGCGCGCGCAGCGTCCCCCGGCGGCGCGCCGCCGGTCGCACGTACGCCGACGAGACGTAGCCGTAGCGCTGCGGGTCGAGCAGCGGCGAGCCGATCGACTCGACGCAGCGGATGATCCCGACCACGCCGCTCCCGTCCTCGGCGAGGAAGATGCGCTCGTTGGGCGAGGTGAGCTGCGCCGCGAAGAGACGGCGCGCCCGCTCCGGAGCGTCCGTGCGCAGCCGCGCGTATACGGGACTTTCACTATGCTCGCGCAGCAGCGCGAGCCGCAGCTCGACGACCGACGCGAGGTCGGCCGGCGTCGCCGCCCGCACCCGCACCCCGCGTCGAGCGCTCGTCGTCACGCGCTCAGCCCGCCCCCGAACAGATCCTCGTTCGGACGGCGCCGCTTCTCCGGCGTCGCGCGACCGTAGCGTCCCGCGTCGGAGCGCGACACCCGCTTCCGCGCGACGAGCGCCTCGAGCACGAGCTCGCACACCGCGACGACGGTCCCGTCGTCCGGATCCTCCCCGGCGAGCGGCGCGGTGCGCGCCAGCGCGCCGAGGCCTGGAACGCTCGAGAACGCGGCGGCGAGCGTCGCCGCGGGCGCGTCGTCGGTCACCTGCAGCGCGCCGCCCGCGTCGAACCAGAGCACGATCTCGTCCACGCTCGCCTCACCGACCCGCGCCTTGAACGTCGCTTCGGCGGCGCGGCGAATCAGCTCGCGCGCGATCACGTGCCCGCCGACGAGCTCACCCTCGTACTCCAGCTCGAGCTTTCCCGTGATCGCGGGCAGCGCGGCGTAGATGTCCGAGATGCGCGCGACCGCGGAGTCCTCCCCGGCGAGCACCGCGCGGCGCTCGGCGTTGGAGACGACGTTCTCGAGAAGCGTGATCGGCAGGCGCTGCGAGACCCCGGAGCGCTTGTCGATCCGGCGGTCGGTGCGCGCCTCGAACGCGACACGCTCCACTACCTCGGCGACGATCTCCGGTACGCGGACGCGCGAGTCGTTCCGCACCGTCCACGCTTCCTGATCCGTGATCGCCATCCCCAGCTCCACCGTCTCCGGGTAGTGCGTGAGGATCTCGCTGCCGATGCGGTCCTTGAGCGGCGTGATGATCTTGCCGCGCGCGGTGTAGTCCTCGGGGTTCGCCGTGAAGCAGAGGAGGACGTCGAGCGCGAGACGGACCGGATATCCCTTGATCTGGACGTCACCCTCCTGCATGACGTTGAACAGACCGACCTGCACCTTTCCCGCGAGATCGGGGAGCTCGTTGAGCGCGAAGATCCCGCGGTTCGCGCGCGGCAGCATTCCGTAGTGGATCGTCAGCTCGTCCGAGAGCAGGTGGCCGCCGCGTGCCGCCTTGATCGGGTCCACGTCGCCGATGAGGTCCGCGATCGTCACGTCCGGCGTCGCCAGCTTCTCGACGTAGCGCGAGTCGCGATCGAGCCACGCGATCGGCGTGTCGTCTCCCGCCTCCTCGATCGCGAGCCGCGCGAACTTCGAGATCGGGCGAAACGGATTGTCGTTGACCTCGCTCCCCGCGATGATCGGCACCTCGTCGTCGAGGAGCGTGGTCAGTGCGCGGAGGATGCGTGACTTCGCCTGCCCGCGCAGCCCGAGGAGGATGAAGTTGTGCCGGCTGAGGATCGCGTTCACGATCTGCGGCATCACGGTGTCCTCGTAGCCGAGGACTCCCTCGAACACCGGCTCACCGGTCGCGAGACGCTCGAGGAGGTTGGCGCGAAGCTCGTCCTTCACCGAGCGGGCCGCGCGAGCCACGGCTTCGGGGGAGCGCTTGAGGGCGCCGAGGGTCTGTGGACGGGATACGGGCACGGCGGAGTCTCGAGGAAGATCGACCGAATGAATAGCCCCGCGCGCGTGCCCTGTCGAGCGCGCGCGGGGCAGTCGGGCGGGCCTGTCGCTCGTAGCACGATGTTCGCTATCGAACGCCTCATGATTCCCCACGCCGGCGCCACCGGGCGCCGCGACGACGACGATCGTGAACGCCCACGCGCACTCTCGACCGACGACGTCGAGGTCCCGCTCGGCGAGCAGCCCGGCGTCGAGCCGAGCGCGAGCGAGCGGGAGCGTGAGGCACTGCGCGCCGCGGCGCGTGAGGCACACGAGCGCGCCCTCGCCGCGGCACGAGCGAAAAGCGAGTTCCTCGCGACGATGAGTCACGAGATGCGCACCCCGCTCAACGCGGTGCTCGGCTACACCGACCTCCTCGCGCTCGGCGTTCCCGGCACGCTCAACGAGGAGCAGCGCGGATACCTCGATCGCATTCGCGGCGCGTCCAGCCGGCTCCTCGCGCTCATCAACGACGTGCTCGATCTCGCGAAGATCGACGCGGGCCGCCTGGTCGTCAGCCACGAGCGGGGAAGCGCGGGGACGGTGGTGGCGAGCGCGATCGAGCTCGTCGCGCCGCTCGCCGAAGCGCGCGGCGTGCGCGTCCTCTCGCGCTGCACCGCCGACGCGGAGTTCATCGGTGACCGAAAGCGGGTCGAGCAGATCGTGCACCAGCTCCTCTCGAACGCCGTACGCTTCAGCAGCCGCGGCGACACCGTGACGGTCACCTGCACTCGCTTCGAGACGCCGGTGGCGGAAGCGGCCGACCGGGCGCACGGCTGCTGGTGCGCGGTGCGCGTCGAGGATGCGGGAGTCGGCATCGAGGATGGCCACCATTCGACGATCTTCGAGCCCTTCACCCAGGTCGACAGCTCGCATACCCGGGTCGAGAACGGTACGGGGCTGGGGCTCGCCCTCGCGCGGCGATTGGCGCGGCTCATGGGTGGCGACCTCACGGTCACGAGCCGGCTCGGCGCGGGCTCCGCGTTCACGATCTGGATTCCCTCCCCACCGCGGCTGGACGGGAGCGGCGAGGCCGACGGCTGCACCATTCCCGAGCGCCGCGGCGGAGAGCGTCGGGCGTCGGGGCTCGCCGACTTCGCGCACGCCATCGCCGGCCAGGTCGATGCGCTCGTCGCGCGCTTCGTCGAGCGGATGCGCGGCGACCCGCGGATCGTCGCGGCGGCGGAGACGGACCAGCGAACGCTCGAGGATCACACCGCGGCGTTCGTCGCCGACCTCGCCCAGGCGCTCGCCGTCATCGGAACCGCCGAGGGCGAGCCGCAACAGATCATGCGCGACAGCGCCGAGATCCAGCTGCTGATCGCCAACCGGCACGGCGCGCTCCGCCAGCGCGGTGGATGGACCGAGGAGGAGATCGACCGCGAGTACGACCTGCTGAGCGAGACCATCTCCGAGACGGTTCAGAGCTCCGGCACGGAGATCCCGGAGGAAGCATTGAGCGCCGGGCGCGCGCTGGTCGATCGTTTCATCGCCCGCGCCCGCGAGGAAGGACGCCGCGCCTACCGCCGCTCCGCGTTAGGCGTCGCGACCGACTGAACCCGCTCGACCTCGACCAGGTTGTCATAGAACACCGGGCCGCGGCCCATGTCGGTCTCGCGCTGCGAGGTCGTCTCGTTCACGGTACGCCCGTCGGTGGCGTACTTTCCCCACCAGAGCGAGGGCGCCCAGGCCACGCCCGGGCGGATCTCCGCCGCGACGCGCGCCGTCGCCTCGAAGCTGCCGCGATCGTTGCGGACGCGGACGCGTGCGCCGGTCTCGATCCCGCGCGCCGCCGCGTCGTCCGGGTGGAGCAGACACTCCGGCTCGCGCGCCGCATGCCGGAGCTTGTCGACGTTGACGAAGGTCGAGTTGAGGAACTGGTGTGCCGGCGAGGTGATCAGCGTGAGCGGATAGCGCGCCGCCAGCTCCGGTACCGCCTCGGGATGCTCGTAGGGCGCGGTGAAGGTCGGCAGCGGATCGATCCCCTCCTCGACCAGGCGGTCGGAGCGCAGCTCGCACTTGCCGCTCGGCGTCGGGAAGCCGCCCTCGGCGAAGGGGAGATAGGGTGCCGGGACGTTGATGCGCGCCCAGCCGCTCTCGAGCAGCTGCTCGAGCGTGATCCCGCGCAGCTTCGGGCCGGCTCCGGCGAGCGCCTGGCGGATCATCGTCAGGTCGTCGTCGCGGAGCGCGGGATCGCCGAGTCCCATTCGCGCCGCGAGCCGGCGGAAGATCTCGCTGTTCGGGAGCGACTCGCCTAACGGTTCGATGGCCGGCCGGTTGAGCGCGACGTAGTGATGGCCGTATGCAAGGTGCACGTCCCAGTGCTCGAGCTGAGTCGTCGCCGGCAGGACGAAGTCGGCCCAGTCGGCGGTGTCCGTCCGGAAGTGCTCGAGGACGACCGTGAAGAGATCCTCGCGGGCCAGCCCGCGGCGCACCGTCCCGCGCTCCGGCGCGACCACGGCCGGGTTCGAGTTGTAGACGACGAGGGCGCGCACCGGTGGTCCGCCGACGCCGGCGTCGGGAAGCGTCAGCGCGTCGCCGAGCCGGATCATGTTGATCGTGCGGGCCGGCGGGCCCAGATCGGGTCTGCCTAACGCCTGGCGGTCGAACGGGAAGTTGGCGCTCGTCGACAGCTGGACCCCGCCCCCGGCGCGGCGCCAGTGCCCGGTCACCGCGGGGAGGCAGGCGATGGTGCGCACCGCCATCCCGCCCCCGGCATGCCGCTGCAGCCCGTAGTTCACCCGGATGAACGCGGCCCGCGCCCGTCCGTAGGCGCGCGCCAGCTCGACGATTCTTTCGGGCGCGATCCCCGTGATCGGGGCGACGCGTGCCGGTCCGTACTCGCAGGCGCGCTTCCGCAGCTCGTCGGCGCCGAGCGTGTAGCGCGCCAGGTAGTCGCCGTCCTCGAGCCCCTCCTCGAAGAGGACGTGCATGATGCCGAGGGCGAGCGCGGCGTCGGTGCCGGGGCGGATCGGGATCCACTCGTCGCACTGCGCCGCCGTCCGCGTGCGGAGCGGGTCGATCGCGATCACCCGCGCGCCGCGCTCCCGCGCCCGGAGCACGAAGGGCCAGAGATGCGGGTTCGACGTCAGCGTGTTCGTCCCCCAGAGGAGGACGAGATCGCTCTCCGGAATCCCCTCCGCGTCGGCGCCGATGTTCGCGCCCACCGTCATCTTCATCGCGTGCGCGCCGGCGGCGGAGCAGATGGTCCGCAGCAGCCGCGACGCGCCTAACGCGTGGAAGAAGCGGCGGTCCATCGACTCGCCCTGGATCATCCCCATCGTCCCGGCATAGGAGTAGGGAAGGATCGCCTGCGGGCCGTCGGCCGAGCGCGCGATCGCGCCGAGTCGGCCGGCGATCTCGTCGAGCGCCTCGTCCCAGCTCACCGCCGCGAACTTGCCCCCTCCCTAGCGGCCGATGCGCTTCAGCGGCCGGAGCAGCCGGTCACCGTGATACGTCCGCTCGACTTAGCGATTGACCTTCGTGCAGAGGAAGC
>DATAIN010000379.1:0-3551 GCA_036262635.1 Gemmatimonadaceae bacterium
GTCGATCTCGCCGCGCCTTCGCCTGTTTTCGGTGCGGCTCTGGGCTCGCGGATCTCGTGGAAAGCTTCGCCAGAGGAGGTCCGCCAGCTGATGATCGGAGTACCCGCGCCAGTCGCGCGGCCACTTCGCGGTGTCGAGCGAGCGCGCCCCGGCGGTGAAGCGGAGCACGGGGACGTCGTGCCTGCCGCCGGGGGCACGCACGACGTACTCCGCCACCGACCAGTATCGCCCGCCGGGGTATCGGAACGAGCGAGCTTCGGTGGAGGAACGATGTGAGGCGGAGAGTACGGGCTCCTCCGGCGGAGTCTCCGTCGCCGCGACGAATCGGCGGAACTCCCCCGAGGGGGAGACCGGCTCGGCGCGGCGGAGCATCGCGCGGAGGTCGTCGTCCGTCGCCGTGGTCCACTCGCGCGGGATGGGATAGAGCCGAGCTTTGGCTCCGCCGTCCTCCGCCTCGAAGGCGAGCCATCCTTCGAGCACGCTCTGCATGTGGTTCTCGGCGCGCGTGGAGGGGTGCAGCTTCTCGGCGGTGATGTCCCAGACCCGCCAGGCCCGTCCGGTCTCGTCGGTGAACTCGCGCAGCGGCATGCCGTCGAGAGAGGCAGAGCCCGTGCCGGACGAGGCCGGAGGCTCAGTTCGTCAGGCCCGCGCTTCGTCGTAGCTGACCGAGGGGCGTGTCGGGCGAGTTCGAACGTCCGCGTCCGAGCGGCCCCTTGGCATGTCGGCGAGCTCCCCGTCGCACAGGGCGGCGAGCGCTTCGTCACTCAGGTTGTGCCAGTCAGAGGGGTAGTCCCACAGGCGGCGGACCACCTGATCGCTCTGGCAGATGAGGCATCGCTCGCCGCGGGCGCCGGGGATCCCGCGCGCATCGATCTCGGCGATCATCCAGCGGTCGCCGCCGCAGAGGAGCCGGCGTTTGAGAAGAACTTCCATGTCGATCGGCAGCCTAACGGTCTGATGAGGCGACTCTCGGTCCGGGGGACCGCCGCGGCGGAGCTCACGTGGGCGGCCAGGAGAGTGGGAGCGCTCGGCTCGGAAGCTTTCTCTATCACAGTTCGTGCCGCGCTGGAACGAAGCCGCGGATTGGGGGAACTCCCGATGCCTGCGACGGCGAAAATCCGCTTCTCAGCGCGCGATCCGGCATTAGCTTCCCCCGTTCAGGAGAATCCCAGCGCGGGAGCATTCTGATGGCAGAGACAATCGACGCGCCCCTCAGCGCCAGGCGGGCCGCCGCGGCGCCGCGCCTGCCGGTGGACACGGCACGAGTGCAGGAGCTCGTCTCGCTCGCCGCCGTGAGGCCCGGCGCCGAGCCAATCCCGGTGGTCGCCCCTTTCACCGGAGCGGTCTTCGCCGCCATCCCTCGCGGTGCGCCCGAAGACATGCGGCAGGCCATCGCCCGGGCGCGTGTTGCGCAGCATGCGTGGCAGGAGCGTCCGATCGCCACCCGTGCGCAGATCCTGAAGGAATTCGAGTCGCGGCTCCTCGAGCGGCGCGAGGAGATCGTCGATCTCATCCAGCTCGAGTCGGGAAAGGCGCGGCGCTACGCGTTCGACGAGGTGATCGACACCGCGCTCGTCGCCAGACACTACGCCGTGCACGCGGCGCGCTACCTCCGGCCCAGGCGCCGACGGGGCGCCCTGCCCGTGATCACCACCGCGATCGAGCTCCGCCATCCGGTCGGGGTGGTCGGCGTCGTCGCGCCGTGGAACTTCCCGCTCATCCTCTCGATCACCGACGCGCTCGCGGCGCTCGTCGCGGGAAACGCGGTCGTGCTGCGACCCGATGTCCAGAGCTCGTTCAGCGCGCTCTGGGCCGCGGAGCAGCTGTACGCATCCGGTCTGCCGCGCGACGTCCTGATCGTCGTGACCGGCGAAGGCGAGGAGCTCGGGCCGCCGCTGATCGACGCGGTCGATTTCGTGATGTTCACGGGAAGCACGCGCACCGGCAAGATCGTCGCGCGTCAGGCATCGCAGCGGCTGATCGGCTACTCCCTGGAGCTTGGCGGCAAGAACCCGATGATCGTTCTTCCCGATGCCGATCTCGAGGCCGCGGTCGATGGCGCCCTCCGCGGCTCGTTCACCGGCGCGGGCCAGGTGTGCGTGTCGATCGAACGGATCTACGTCCCGGCGACGCTGTACGACCGCTTCGTGGCGCGCTTCGTCGAGCGGACGCGCGCCCTTCGCCTCGCGCCCGTATTCGACTACTCGGCGGACGTCGGCTCGCTCACCAACCGCCGGCAGCTCGAGACGGTCGAGGCGCACGTCACCGACGCGGTTGCGCGAGGGGCGACGGTGCTCGCCGGTGGACGCCGGCGCCCCGAGCTCGGCCCCTGGTTCTTCGAGCCGACGATCCTCGCCGGGGTGAAGCCGGGGATGATCGCATGCACGGAAGAGACCTTCGGGCCCGTCGTCTCGGTGTATCCGTACGACGACGAGGAGCAGGCGATCGCCGCGGCGAACGACACGCGGTACGGCCTGAACGCGAGCGTCTGGTCGCGGAGCACGCGCCACGCGCTGCGCGTGGCACGCCGCCTTCGCGCCGGGTCGGTGAACGTGAACGAGGCATACGGCGCGACGTGGACCGCCACCGGGTCGCCGATCGGGGGGATGAAGGAATCCGGTGTCGGACGGCGCCACGGGGAGGAGGGAATCCTCAAGTACACCGAGGCGCAGACCATCGCGGTGCAGCGGTTCATGCCGCTCGCGCCTCCGCCATTCATACCCGAGCCGCTCTACACGAAAATCCTCACCGGGATCGTCAGGCTGCTCGGCCGCGTGCCCGGGCTGCGCTGACCGGTGCGGACGATCGTCTTCACGGGGTTCCCCGGTTTCCTCGGCAGCGAGCTCCTGCCGCGCGTCCTGCGCCGCGAGCACGACGCTCGCGCCATCTGCGTCGTACAGCGCCGCTGGATGGACCTCGCGCGCGCGCGACTCGCGGGCATCGAATCACGCGACCCCTGGCTTCGCGGCCGCACCGAGCTCGCCGAGGGGGACATCGTCGAGCCGAATCTCGCGCTTCGTGATGTCGAGTCGCTGCGCGACAGCGTCAGCGCGATCTATCACCTCGCGGCGGTATACGACCTTTCCGTCGCGCGCGATCTGGCGATGCGCGTGAATGTGCAGGGGACGGAGCGCGTGCTGCACCTCGCCGCTCAGAGCCCGCGGCTCGAGCGCCTGCACTACGTGAGCACCTGCTACGTGAGCGGCCGCCATCGCGGCGTGTTCCGCGAGAGCGATCTCGACGTCGGTCAGACCTTCAACAATCACTACGAGGAGACGAAGTATCTCGCCGAGGTCGCGGTGAGGCGCGCGATGCGCGGCGGACTCCCCGCGACGGTGTACCGGCCCTCGATCGTCGTCGGCGACAGCCTGACGGGGGCGACGCAGAAGTACGATGGGCCGTACTTCGCGCTGCAATGGCTCCTCCGCCAGAGCCGCGTCGCGGTGATGCCCGTCGTCGGCGATCCGACCGCCACCGAGTTCAACGTCGTGCCGCGCGATTTCGTCATCGACGCGTTCGAGTATCTGAGCGCGCTCCCGCGATCCGTCGGC
>DATAIN010000380.1:0-1556 GCA_036262635.1 Gemmatimonadaceae bacterium
CGATACGAGCTCCAGATCCTCGCCACGAGTCAACTCAACAACGGTGCTGTGAAGGGCGATCCGCTGGCGCTCCACCGACCACCGCTGCCGGACTTCGTGAAGATGGGCGGGCACAAACGCGAGGTGTGCGTCTGGATGCTCGGCCTCTACCGCCCGCTCCGCATCGCTGGCGTCTCGACGGAGGAGATGAAGGCGGTCCGGAACGGCACCCTGGAGCTCTCGACGCTGCTCGAGCCGAACTGCATGGGCGTGTCGCTGATGAAGCACCGCTACTACGGCAATCGCGAGGGCCAGAAGTCGTTTCTGCGCGTCGAGCATGGGCGGATTTCGGAGTTCCCGGAGCGCGACCGCTACAGCACCGACCGATTCGACGGAGACCACACATGAGCGAGCCCACGGGGCGCCCCCCGATGGAGTACGACGAGGGGAAGGAAGCCCGATGGAGACGCGCCGATCAGGAAGAAGCCGAACGGGAAGCGGCCCCACACCACGAGGCGAGGATGGCGAGGATGAAGCAGCAGCTCGAAGCCGCGTTGTCCGGGGGTCTCCCCGCGGGGGACCGCGCAACAGACAGCACACCCACTGAGGATTTCACGATGACGACGACGCTCGACCTCTCAACTTTCCGCCTCTCGTCGGGCGCGCACGGCAGGACGTTCTGCGGCGAGGCGTGCTTGGTCGAACTCTCCAATCTCATCGCCGCGAAGAAGGTCCGGGTGCCGACGGAACTGGCCCCGCCCACGTGCAAGCTCGTCGCGACGCCGTTCAAGGACGACCACCCCTCGATCTCTCGCGTCGTCCGCGCCTTCGCGATCGGACTTAATGACGCGTGGAATGACGAGGACCGCCAGAAGCTGTTGCCGTATGCGCCCCAGCTTCTCTGCACGGCGACGGGCGATGCCGACGAGGAGACGCGGGCGTGGATGGCGACCGACTGGCTCGCACGCGTCCACGCGCCAGCCTTCCTCCGGCTCGCGGGACTGGACGAGCACGCGCGGGTGCTGGAATCGCTGGCGCGGATCGTGGACCCGATCACCGCAGAGTCGGCACGGCCGGCGCTCGACAGAGCGCGCGAAGCGAGTGCTGCGGCGTGGGCTGCGGCGTGGGATGCGGCGTGGGATGCGGCGAGGGCTGCGGCGAGGGATGCGGCGTGGGCTGCGGCGAGTGCTGCGGCGTGGGATGCGGCGTGGGCTGCGGCGTGGGCTGCGGCGAGGGCTGCGGCGAGGGCTGCGGCGGACGGGAAGCTGCGTCCCGTCGTCGTCGAGCTACAGGGGAAGGCGCTGGTGCTGCTCGACGAGATGATCGCCGTAGGCAAGCGAGAGCCGTCCCATGTCTAACGACCATCCGGGCGCCTCCACACAACCCTCAACGCTGCCGCGCTCACCTTTGACGACCGCGCCGCCCTCTCCCTGGGGGACACCAGCGATGGCTGAGCGCGACCCTGACACCGACGTGTGCATCTGCGGGCACGTCCGCGACGAGCATGGCCGGTCGGGCTCGTGCACGATTGAGGGCTGTCTGTGCGGCGGCTTCGACCACGACGAGCAAGAGGAGGA
>DATAIN010000381.1:0-2457 GCA_036262635.1 Gemmatimonadaceae bacterium
GCAGGACTGGGAGAAGCGCGCGATGCTCGCCGTCCAGGAAGGACGCGACGATCTCGCGAAGCAGGCCCTCGTCCGCCACGGCGAGCACATGACGCACGGGCAGACGCTCGAGGCGACCTGGGAATCGCATCGCATGGAGACGGAGAAGCTCAAGAACTCCCTCCGTGACCTGAACGACAAGATCGAGGAGGCGAAGCGCAAGAAGAACCTCCTCATCGCCCGCCAGCGCCGCGCGCAGGCGCAGCAGCGCATCGCCGAGACGATGTCGTCGATGTCCGAGAACTCGGCGTTCGAGGCGTTCTCGCGGATGGAGGAGCGGATCGTCTCCACCGAGAAGCGGATCCAGGCGAGCGCCGAGATCGACGAGGAGTTCACGGGCGACAAGCTCGCCAACGATTTCAAGCGCCTCGAGAAGAGCGCGGGGGCGGTCGGCGTGGACCAGCAGCTGCTCGCCCTCAAGCAGAAGATGGGGATGCTCCCCGCGGGCGCGCCCCCGGCGAACAAGCAGCTCGGCATGGGTGGTGCGAACAACAAGGCGCGGGAAGAGACCGTTCACGCCGAGATCGAAGACCTCAAGGACGAGACGTAACGCATCGTGATTGCCGGCACGACCGCGCGCTTCAAGTTCGCGCCGATTCTCGCCGCGGCCGTCATCACCGTCCTGCTCCTGTGGATGGTGGGGACGGCCGCCGACATATTCCTGCTGCTCTTCCTGGCGATCCTCATCTCGCTGTACCTCGGCGCGGTGACCGACTTCTTCCAGCGCCGGGGGAAGCTGCCGCGCTGGACCGCGTTCATGCTCGCGCTCTTCGGATCGCTCGGCGCGGTCATCGGGTTGTTCTGGCTCCTCGTGCCGCCGGTCATCGCCCAGACGCAGGAGCTGCTCACCGTGCTCCCGAAGCAGATCGAGACATGGGAGCAGGGGATCGACCGGATCGTCGGCAACATCCCCGCGCTCCGCCCGATGTGGCAGCCGGGCGAGCACAAGCTGCTCATCGCCGCCTACGAGCAGGTGGCAGGATCGTTCGGCGGGCTGGTGCCGAAGGTATTCTCGCTCGTCCACGCCGCGATCAGCGTCTTCTCGGTGCTGGTGATGGCGATCTATCTCGCCCTCGAGCCGGCGTTCTACCGCGAGTATCTCATCGCGCTCTTCCCGCCGGTGCACCGCGATCTCGTGCGCGACGTGCTCGGCGACCTCGGGACGACGCTGCGGCAGTACATCGTCGGCCAGCTGTTCGCGATGTTCGTCCTCGCCAGCTTCACGGCGATCGGCTTCTACTTCCTGAAGGTCCCGTACTGGCTGACCTTCTCGATCTTCACCGGCGCGGTCTCGATCATCCCGTTCTTCGGGACGCTCGTCTCGACGGCGCTGCCCGCGCTGTTCGTGCTCGGCGACCGGGGCTTCGGGACCGCGATGCTGGTCGTCGGCTGGGGCGTCGTCGTCCACCTCTTCGAGGGGAACGTCGTCGTCCCGAAGGTCATGCAGGGGAAGGTGCACCTCCCGCCGGTGATGACGATCCTCTCCGTCCTCATCATGGGGAAGCTGATCGGGGGCGTCGGCCTCCTCGTCGCGGTGCCCGCGCTCGCCGTCGTGATGGTCGTGGTGCGGCGCATCCTGATGAACCGCATCTACGAGGGGAAGGGCTTCCGTCGCATGGTGCGCGACCGGCTGCTCGTGCTGCGCGTGCCGGTCCCCGACGGCAACGTGCTGGTGCCCACCGTACCCGCGCAGGACGTCGTCGGCTTCCGCGAGCGGGCGCTCGCGCGCATGGCCGACGTCGCCAACCGCCGCGGCGGCGACCGCCGCGCCGCGGGCGACCGCCTCGGGAGCTGACGCCCGCGCGCAGTCCCGCCTAACGTTCCGACAATCCGATCAGAATGGCTCGCGACCTCCGTTATCTGGTGCTCGCCGAAGGCAGGTTCGGCCCCATGACGTCGAAGACCGCCAACGGGTGCATCCGCTATTCCCCCGAGCGGGTGGTCGCGGTGCTCGACTCCACGCAGGCCGGCCGGACCGCCGAGGAGGTGATCGGCTTCGGCGGTGGCATTCCCGTCGTCGGGTCCGTGGCGGAGGGACTGCGCCGCGAGCCTAACGCGCTGCTCATCGGGATCGCGCCCACCGGCGGCCAGTTTCCCGAGGCGTGGCGACCGCTCATGCGCGAGGCGATCACCCATGGGCTCGAGATCTGGAGCGGGCTGCACACCTTCATCGGCGACGATCCCGAGTTCGCCGCGCTGGCGAGGAAGCACGGCGTCGAGATCCACGACCTCCGCAAGCCGCCGACGGACATCCCGGTCGCGGCGGGCCGGACGCGCGATCTCGACGCGACGATCGTCCTCACCGTCGGCACCGACTGCAACATCGGGAAGATGACCGCGTCGCTCCAGCTGCGTGACGGCTTGCGACAGCGCGGGTGCAGGGTCGCCTTCGCCGGAACGGGGCAGACGGGAATCCTC
>DATAIN010000382.1:0-1761 GCA_036262635.1 Gemmatimonadaceae bacterium
CTATTCCTCTCGTACACGGTGCTCTGGCCGCGTCGACGGCTCATTCGCCAAAGGCCGCACGACCTCGTTGCCGTCGCGGCGGTGTTCTCATCGGCGCTGCTCTGGCTCCTCCTCGCGTTCGTGCTCGAGCGCCCGGACCTCATCTATCCCTTTACCATCTCGGTCGCCGCGCACCTCTGTTTCGTCGGCATCACCTGGTATCGACTCGCGAAGCCGCGGCTGCATCCGATCGTCCAGGTCGCGGCGAGCGCAGTCGTCGCCTGGCTTGCGATCTTCCCGCTCTACGTCGTGGTCGTCGGCCGCGAGCGCGGCATCCCGACCGCCGGGGCGGCGCTGCTCTGGCTCGTCGTCGGGGGGATCGCCTTCGTCGCCGCCATCCCGGCCAACACCGCTCCTGGCGCACAGCATCCCTGGATGCGCCAGTCGCTGCTCGGGTTGGCGGTGTCGCTGCCGGGACTGATGCTGTTGCCGGCGCTGTGGCTCCGGTGAGCGACGACCGATGAACTGTGCCTCGCGGGTCCTCCCCCACCTTGCCGAGCGTTCCCGAGAGCCGGCGCTCTGGACGCGCGCCAGTGGCGTCGTGTCGTTCGAGACGTTAGGCAGCGCCGCGGCGGCGACGCAGCAGGTGGCGCGGCGCGAGGGGCTGCGCGCCGGCGACCCGGTGCTGCTGCTCGCCGAGCCGGGTCCGCAACTCTTCGCCGTGATCACCGGCCTCCTCGCGCTCGGCGTGCCGGTGCTCTTCGTCGAGCCGTGGATGCCCATCGCCGACGTCGAGCACGTGCTGAAGCTGGTGCGTCCGCGCGCGTTCGTCGCCGGCACGATCGGGTGGCTCTGGGGGGCGCGGGTCGGGGCGGTGCGCTCGATCCCGCGATGGCTGCACATCGGCAGGATGACGCGAACGTTGTCGGCTGCCGCGCTGCACGTCGAAGAGGTGGACGAGGCGGCACCGGCGGTGATCACCTTCACCTCGGGCACGACCGGGAAGCCGAAGGGGATCGTGCGCAGCCATGGGTACATGTGGCGGCTGCACGAGATCCTCGCCGACCACGGCGAGCGCGACGGAGTCGTGGGGCCGGAGCTCGGCGTGCTCCCGAACCTCGCGTTGTTCCATCTCGGCACCGGCCGCGGGACGGTGATCGTCCCGCGGAGGTGGAGCGACGCCGATCTCCGTGCCATTGCCGCGCTTCCGGCGCGGCTGCAACCGCAGTCGCTGAGCTGCGGACCGGCGTTCCTGCTTCGCCTCGTCGAATACACCGACCGGGCCGCCGGATTTCGCGACCTGCGCGCGGTGCACGTCGGAGGCGCGCTCACCGACTGTCGGATCTTCGAGCGGGCGTTCGATCGCTGGCCCGACGCGTTGTTCACCCACGTCTATGGCGGGACGGAGGCGGAGCCGGTCGCGCACGCCGACGCGCGGGTCGCGGTACAGGCCAGTCGCGCCCGGTCACTCTTCCAGACGCTCAACGTCGGTTGTCCGATCCCGGAGATCGAGGCCCGGCCGACACCCGACGGGCTCCTCGTGCGCGGGCCTAACGTCGCCGCCCCGTTTCCCGGGCACGGTACCGGCGATGCCGCGCGGTGGCATTGCATGGGCGACCGGGTAGTCCCGGGCGAGGACGGCTGGTGGTTCGGCGGCCGCGTCGCCCAGCCCGAGGAGCAGTTCGCCCTCGAGCAGCGTCTCTACGCCGCGCTCGAGACCAGCAAGTGCTTCGTCGAACGCGTCGACGGGCGCGTCGTGCTCTTCGGCGAGGGCGTGACGGC
>DATAIN010000383.1:0-1576 GCA_036262635.1 Gemmatimonadaceae bacterium
ACGAACTTGAGGAGCAGCTCCGCCCACGTCCGGCAGGCGAGGTCGGCGGCGAAGCCGGGCAGTGGGCGCTTCGCGAGACGGCGCAGCAGGTCGCCGGTGGCGAAGGGACGGTTGGCGATGACAGCGATGCCGCGGTCCTGCGCGGCGGGAAGGACGGTGCGCTCGGCCTCGGGCTCGGCGACCGAGTAGTTGATCTGCACGAAGTCCACGCGCCGACGCTCGAGCACCCGCACCACGGCCTCGTGCGCGCTCGCCGTGTAGTGCGTGATCCCCGTGTAGCGCACGCGTCCCGCAGCCTTCCACTCCTCGAGCGTGTCGAGGTGCGTGTCGACGTCGACGAGGTTGTGGACCTGCATCAGGTCCGCCGGATCGGCGCGCATCTTCCGCATCGAGTCGTTCATCTCCGCGATCCCCTTCGCGCGTCCCGTCGTCCAGACCTTGGTCGCGAGAAAGAACCGCTCCCGCGCATGCAGCCCCGCGACCAGGTCGCCGACGACCTGCTCCGCGCTGCCGTACATCGGCGACGAGTCGATCATCGCCCCTCCAACCCCCGCGAGCTCCTCGATCACGGTCCGCAGACGACTCCGCGCATCGACATCGCCCCCGACGTCGAAGGTCTGCCAGGTGCCGAGTCCGATGACGGGAAGCGGCTCGTTCGTGGAGGGGATGGGCTTTGTGAGCAAGAGCCTTGTTCGCGGCCGCCGTGCGGCTGGCTGATTCGGAGATTCGAAGAGGAGCCATTTCGGAGATGCGGCGATGCGAGGAGCAGGCCGCGGTGGTGCGTGCGCGCCGAACGTCCTATTTCCGCCTGCGGCCCGGCGTGCCCCAGGTCTTGCCGTCGCGGTCGTTCCGGATCATGGCCATCAACAGGCGCCGAATGCTCGCCAAGATGGACAGACGCTCACGGACGACCTCCGGAAGCGCGCTCCTCGCAGTGCAATACCATCTGCGCGACTCCATCGCCGAGCCCAAGGCGTACTCGTAGTACCGAACCCGGTCAGCCTGGGATCGGCGCGGGTAGCCCTCGGCGATCCTCGCGCCGATGGATCCGACGGCGTACACCAGCTGCGGAGCAACCTCGCGGAGGACGAAATCCCTCGCAATACGGCGCGCGTCGTCCACCGCGACCCGGTCGAGGGTGACTGCGAGCTGGTATGCCTGTACGTGCCCGAGTGCCCCTTCTTCCTCGAGCCCATCATCGTTGTAGGATTCGTCTTCAGTCATGGACCTACGCTACGCGAGAAAACGGAGCGCGACCGTCACCGGACGGCCGCCTTGCGCATCGATCCTGCCCGGCTCGACGCGTCTCCGTATCGACGCAACGGATCCTCTCCGAATCTCCGAATCAGCAGGCCGCACGGCGGCCGCGCCAAGTTGTTGACGCTGCGGGCAGGCCCTCACGCCCTCCGCCTCATCCGCGAGCGCGGTCTGCGGGCCGAGGACATCGACGTCATCCCGGGCGCCAGCGGGGGCGCGAAGTGGCTGGTGCTGGCCGGGATCGATCGCTACGTCGCCGGCGAGCTGCTGGCGTCGCCGCGGGCGCGGCCGCTGCATCTCATCGGGTCGTCGATCGGAT
>DATAIN010000384.1:0-1801 GCA_036262635.1 Gemmatimonadaceae bacterium
GCGAAAGGGCCAGCGCGGCAAGCGCCGTCGGAAAACGGCGAGACCTCACGACAGGTTGCACGGCGTGAGGAACGCATTCGCCAGCCACTGCCCGAGCAGGATCAGGGTGAAGAGCGCGCTCGACGCCATGCCGAGCACGCCGAGGAAGCGCGAGCGAGCCGCCGGTCCGCCCGCGTCGTCCACCTCCCCGCCGCCGCCGTGCCGCCGCCACTCGCGGTGCGCGACGAGTCCGCCCGACACCGAGATGAGCACGAGCAGCGCGATCTCGACGTGAAGCAGCGCGCGATTGTTCGCGGAGCAGGACCACGGTACGAGCGCGAAGCCGAGGCTGAGGTTCGTGAGCATCGCGAGCGGCGGGATGAGCACCCCATACCACTGCAGCCCTCCCCCGGGTGCGCCCGTCTCCGGGCGCTCGCGTCGCACCTCACCGCTGTATCCCATCAGAGCCACCTCGGTCCGTAGTAGACCAGCAGATAGAGCGGGAGCCAGGAGAGCACGGTGAAGATCCAGTAGTTCGCGTTGTCGGCGAACTCGGGGAACCACTTGCTCTCCATGCGCAGGAAGCTGATCGCCGCGAGCCCCAGGGTGTCGTAGACGTCGATGAGGATCAACGTCCCGTGGAAGCCGAGGATCGTCCAGACGATCGACGAATACGCATTCGAGTTCCACCGGGTGTTGAGCGAGGTGAACTCGGCGATGCGCAGCCCGAACACCACGAGCCCGACGATCCCCGAGAGGATCAACCCGATCCGCGAAGGCCCCAGCTCCAGCCGCTCGGCGCGCTTCTTCGTCCACAGCGCGAGCGGGATGCTGAGCAGCATCAGCGCCATGTTGACCGTCGGCAGGAGCAGCGACGGCATCCGCGTCCCCTCGGGAGGCCAGATGATGTAGTTCTTGCGGAGATAGACGTAGGTCACGGCGCAGAGCGCGAGGCTGAAGCCCTCGATCACGGCGAAACCGGTCGTTCCCCACCAGACCAGGCCGCGCGATCCGAAGACCACCGTCGGCAGCGATGAGACGTCGGCGACCACGCGCTCGCGATTCATCGCGGCACCTCCGCGGGCGGCACGCTGCGCGGGAGCTCGATCAGCGACGGATCGTGACGTCGCCTCGGCCAGATGTAGCGCGCGTACGCGATGAAGCCGAGCACCGTACCGATCGGCATCCCCCACGGGGTGAAGATCAGCACGATGAAGAAGATGCCGATCGTCAGCGCGACGATGAACGGCCAGACCGTGTGGCCGGGGTGATCGTGGCGCGAGTCGGGCTCCGCGTCGAGCACCGTCGTGACCAGCACCTGCTGGCGATCGCGCGCGAGTCCGGTCATCACGGGCAGCTCGCCCCCCGATTCCCAGATCGGGAGCCGTCCCGCGACGACGGGCGGGTTGCGGAAGTTGTAGCTCGGCGGGGGTGAAGCGGTCGCCCACTCGAGGGTGTCGGCGCTCCACGGATTCGCCCCGGCGATCCGGCCGTGCCGCAGGCTCCAGAGCGCGTTCCCGACGAAGACCATCGCGCCGCTGAAGATGACGACCGCACCGATCGACGCGACCAGATTGAGGTCGCCCCAGCCCGTGCCCTCGAGGTAGGTGTACACCCGCCGCGGCATCCCCTCCATCCCGAGCTGGTGCATCGGGAAGAAGGTGACGTTCACACCGATGAACATCAGCCAGAAGTTCCACTTCCCCGCTGCCTCACTGAGCATCCGGCCGGTGACCTTCGGCCACCAGTAGTAGATGCCGGCGAAGAGCGGGAAGACGACGCCCCCGAGGATGACGTAGTGGAAGTGCGCGACGATGAAGTA
>DATAIN010000385.1:0-4879 GCA_036262635.1 Gemmatimonadaceae bacterium
AGAATCTAGTGATTCGGGAAAGTGCGATGCGGGTGCCATTCGAACCAGCGATGCGGGGGGGCGGCGCGCCTTTGGCGCGGCCGCGTTCCGCGCGTGCCGCCCCCCCGCATCGCTGGTTCCCGAGTTCCCGCATCACCCCCCGAGTCTGACGCTCGCCAGCCTCACAGCCGCCTGCGGCTCTCTCGTCCGCCACGCCTCCAGCCGGTCGATGACTATCTCGCCTTCCACTCGCAGCGCGAGCAGCTCCCTCGCGCGCTCTCTCGTCAGCTCGGGATAGAAGCTGATCGTCACGTGCGGGGTGAAGGTGAACTTCGCCTGCTCGAACTTCAGCCCGCTCCGCGCGAGGCGGTCGTGGAGCTCGCGCAGCGGGCCGTGCGGATCGAGTGGGAAGCTCACGACGTCGCTCTGCATGAAGCGGTGCGGGGTGCCTAACGGCATGCGCAGCGGCGCGGTCTCCGCGGCGACGTGCTCGAGTGCGGCCTTCACCTCGGTCGCGGGCGTGCCGGCGTGCACCGCGCCGAGGCCGGAGGAGCCGGCCAGGGTGACGTGCGGCGGGAAGGCGCGGGCGAGCTTCGGGTCGTACTTCCGCTGGAGCGCGTGCAGGCGCTCGGCGACGTCACCGGTGAGCGCGGCGAGGACGAAGATCCGCCCCGCCGTCGCGCTCACGCGTTGTTCTTCGCGTCGCGGCGGATCGTGACCGTCTTGCCGCGGATCGTCGTCTTCTTCAGCGCGTCGATCACCCGATCCGCCTCGTCGCTCGGCACCTCGACGATCGAGAAACGGTCGGAGATCTCGACCGCGCCGATGGCGCGCGCGTCGAGCCCGGCCTCGCCGATGATCGCGCCGACGATGTCCGCCGGGCGCACCTTCAGTTTGCGTCCCGCGCCGACGAAGACGCGCGCCATGTCGCCCCCGCGCTTCCGCGGGATGCGGTGCTCCTTCTCCGGCCTCGACGTCGGGCGCTCCGGGCGATCCTCGTACGCAGCGCGCTCGCGGGCGCGCTCGCGCGTGCGCTCGGCGCGCGACGGCTTGTCGCCCTTCCGGTCGTAGCCGCCGGCACGCTCGACGCGCGGCGAGATCACCGGGATCTCCTGCTCCTCCCCTTCCGGCGCGACCGCCTTGTGGGCGAGCTTCATCGCCGCGGCGGCGACGTCCATCACGTCGAACTCGCCCGCCAGCGACTCGACCGCGACGCGGAAGTGGTCGAAGTCCCCCTCGGTGAGCACCTCGTAGAGCGAGGCGCGCGTCAGCTCGAGCCGGCGCGCCCGCAGATCGGCGACCGTCGGCACCGACTCGACCGCGATCTTCTGCTTGGTGACGTGCTCGATGTTGCGGAGCAGCCGGTGCTCGCGCGGCTCGATGAGGCTGATCGCGACACCTTCCCTTCCCGCGCGTCCCGTGCGTCCGACGCGGTGGACGTACGTCTCCGGCGCGCTCGGCACGTCGTAGTTCACGACGTGCGAGAGCTGCGGGATGTCGAGCCCGCGCGCCGCGACGTCGGTCGCGATGAGCAGCTCGGCGTTCCCGCTGCGGAACTTCTTCATCACGCGGTCGCGCTGCTCCTGCGACATCCCCCCGTGGAGCGACTCGGCGCGGTAGCCGCGGCCGTTGAGCGATTCGGTGAGCTCGTCGACCTCGTGGCGCGTGCGGCAGAAGACGATCGCCGACTCCGGCGCCTCGACGTCGAGCACCCTGCCTAACGCGGTGAGCTTGTGCGCGCGCGGGACGACGTACGCCACGTGCCGCACCTTCGGCATCTCCCCAGCGGCGAGCGCCTTCCGCGCGATCTGGATCTTCATCGGCTCGCGCAGATGCGTCACCGCGAGCTCGGCGATGCGCGGCGGGAGCGTCGCCGAGAAGAGCGCGGTCTGCCGCTCGGCCGGCGTCGCGCCGAGGATGGCCTCGAGATCCTCGGCGAAGCCCATGTCGAGCATCTCGTCGGCCTCGTCGAGCACGACGAACTGCACGTGCTCGAGCTTGAGGGTGCGGCGCCGGATGTGATCGTGCGCGCGGCCCGGCGTCGCGACGACGACGTCGACCCCGCGCTTGAGCGCGCGAAGCTGCTGCTCCATCGACTGTCCGCCGTAGATGGGCAGCACGGTGACGCCGCGCGAGCGCCCGTACTTGTGCGCGGCCTCGGCGACCTGCATCGCGAGCTCGCGCGTGGGGACGAGGACGAGCGCGCTCGTCGAGGCGCGCTGCCGCTCCGTGCCGGCGATCTTCTCGATCAGCGGCAGCGCGAACGCCGCGGTCTTTCCCGTGCCCGTCGCCGCCTGGCCGAGGACGTCGCGTCCCTCGAGCAGCGCGGGGATCGCCTGCTGCTGGATGGGGGTCGGCTCCTCGTAGCCGAGCTGCGAGAGCGTCGCCACCAGCTCTGGGCTGAGCCCGAGCGCGGCGAAGCCGGCTCCGTCGACGGGGGTCGTGCTCTCGTCCTGCGCCGTCGTGGTGCCGGCTTCGTCCTGTTCGGTCATCTATCTCATGGCTGACGGTGGTGTCGCCGATAAGGCGAGTGCCCAGCCGTTGTCGGTGGGAACGATCGACGCGCCGAGCAGCCAGCGCTCGATGCGATTGTGCGGGTGCGAGTGATGGTACTGGACGACCTTGCGTCCGGCGAAGGTCCCGATCGCCGCGCCCATCATGACGTCGCTCGCCCAGTGCTTGTTGTTGTACATGCGCGAGAGCCCGATCAACGACGCGCCGCCGTACATCACCGGTGCAATATACCACGTGGACTTCGGCCACCACCGATGCGTCTCCGCGGTGACCGCTGACGCGGCCGCGAAGCCGGCGAGGGTGTGACCGCTCGGGAAGGAGGAGAAATCGCTCCCCTTCCTGAAGCCTCGCCCGAACTTGAAGTCGTGCGGCTTGTCGGTCCCCAGGTACGGCCGCGCGCGTCCCGCGGTCCCCTTGATCGCGCCGGTGATGACTGTGCCGACGACGATCGCCTCGGTACCGTGCAGCCCGAGGTCGGCCATCCGCTCGACGTGCGCGAGACGTCCGACGGCGTACATCGATCCGCCGATCAGGAGCGCCCCCGGTTGCGCGATGAGCCGGACGTTTGTCGCCTGATGGTGGAAGAACCGGTTGGACTGGCTGCGCTTGTCCTGGAGGTTCTCGGCGATCTTCCTGTCGACCGGGAAGAGGAGCACCGTCCCGACGACGAACCCGCCCGCGATCCAGGCGTCGCGGCTGGTGAAGAGGGGCTCGGTGGAGCGCTTGACGCCGGTGGTATCGGGGGCCTGCTGTGCCGCGGCGAGCGCGGGCGAGCCGAGGAGCGCGCTCGAGAGGAGGAGGGCGCGAAAGGGATGTGAGATGGCGGTCACGATAGTCCGGGTGGAGTTGTCCGGACTGGCTGGTGCACCCCGCGTGCCGTCCCTGTGCGGCGACGAGGAGCAGGACGAGGAGCAGGACGAGGAGCAGGGTGAGGGATAGAAATGTGGAAGATGAGAGAGCTCACTCATCTTCCACATTTCTATCCCTCACCCTGCTCCTCGTTCGCCTTCAGTCCTCCGCCCTTCTGTACCAGTAGTGCACCGCGATCAGGAACAGTGACACGAGGATCAGCGTCCCCGCCTTGATGCCGACGCTCTCGAGGTTCCAGACGCGCGACAGTGCATAGAGCGCGGCGACGATGCAGAGACCGAGGCCGGTGTGGCGGACCACAGGCACCTCGCGGCTGCGGCCGTAGTGGATCGCGCCGACACCGCAGATCGCGAAGTACAGCGTGACGAGCGAGGTCGCGACGTCGTGCGAGATGGTGCTCCCGAGCTCGTACCAGCCCCAGAGGAAGAGCGCGATCGGGAGGAAGGCGCGCGCGAGCACCGCCCACGCGGCTTCCGGCTCGTGCTCGTCGAACTTCGTCGTCGCGAGGACGTCGAAGAAGCGCCACCAGGCGAGGAGCGTGAGCAGGAGGAGGATCGCTCCCGAGTTGATGAACGGATCCGACACGTACGACGGCCGGACGGCGAGGATATCGCGCGCCTTCACCAGCGCGACGATGAGGCCGACGACGATCGGTACCGCGACGAGCTGCACCTTCTCCTTCCGCATCAGGAAGATCATCGCCACCGCGTGCGCGACGAGGCCGAGGCCGAGCGCGAGCGGATCGTGACGGAGGAGGTAGCCGACCGAGACGAGCGTCGTCAGCCCGAAGACGAGATAGTGCGGGCCGCGGCGGTCCTGGTCGTTCATCAGCGCCGCACCGGCGGCGGCGGCGCCCCAGATCAGGGTGATCGTCACGCCGTTAGGCGCGTCGATCCCGCCGTTGGCGATCAGCGCGGCGCCGAGCAGGGCGAGCGGGATGGCGAAGGCGTCGAGCAGCCACGACTCGGCGCGCATGCTCAGCGGCCGCTGGATCAGGTAGATCGAGACGGTGCCGGCGAGCGCCAGCGGAGCGACGTCCGCCGGATGCTGTGTCGCCACCGACGCGGCGGCCATCAGCATCGCGATGGCCATCGTCGTCATGTACGAGCGGACGAGCGTCGTCCGGTACTCCGCCGCGGCGAGGATCGCCGCCGACCAGGTGCACGCCAGCGCGAAGAAGGGCGGCGCCATCCGGTCGCTGACCACCGAGAACGTCGCGCCGATGAGGCCGACGCCGGCGTAGAGCACCCCCGCGAACGTCATCAGCCGCGGCGCCACCTTCCAGCGGTGCCCGCGCATCGCGAACAGGCCGGCGGTGATCACGATCCAGCCGTAGACCAGGGTGAGCGGCCCGCTGGAGCGACCGCTCGACGTGACGAAGGGCGCGAGCAGCGCGCCACCGATGCCGACGACGTAGAGCGTCTCGTCCTCGTCGGCGAGCGCGAGGGCGGCGAGCGCCACCGACGCGAGCGCGGCGAGGCCGAGCGCGAGCTTCGGCTCGATGATGTGCAGCTTC
>DATAIN010000386.1:0-3702 GCA_036262635.1 Gemmatimonadaceae bacterium
ACCGGTGGGCGAGCAAGGACCTGTCCAGCAAGGATCTCGATCCCGACTTTCTCATGTGGTCGCTGCGGCGGCTGGTCCGCATCGACGCGCTCCCCGACGAGCGCGTCGTGCTCAGCTTCCGGTTCCGCAGGCACGCGAACCGCGTGTTCTGGCTCGTCCTCCACCGTCCCGACGTCGATCTCTGTCTCTTCGACCCCGGCTATGAGGTGAACCTGGAGATCGACGCCGAGGTCGAGGCGCTGGCGCGCGTCTGTCTCGGCCACCTCTCGCTGCTCGACGTCATGCGCGACGGCCGCGTCGAGGTGCACGGCGCGCCCCGCTATCGCAACGCGCTCCCCGGCTGGCTCGGCGTGACTCGCTTCGTCGGCCTGGCGAAGGTCGCCGCCGCTGCCGCGCGATGAGCAGGGGAGTAGTTCACTTTTGGGGCTGTTCCCGATCGCGCGAACGTTCCTACGCTGTTCCTCCACCATCAGCAATGGAGGAGCATCATGTGGAGACAGCTCCATGCGGTCGCCGCGGCGGCGGCGGGCTTGCTCGCCCTCGCGTGCGGCGACGATCGCGCTCCGGCCGTCACCGCCCCGACGCGCACGGCCGCGCGGCACGCGGACGTGGACGGCAACAGAGGCGTCCCGTCCACCGCCGCCGACTACGACGCCGCCGTGCCGCTCGCCTACTATCGGCTCTCGCTCGACTTCTCGAAGCGCACCGCGGGGTTCACGCCCCCGGTGCAGGCTCGCGCGTTCGCGTACATGGGCCTCGCGCTCTACGAGGCCGTCGTGGCGGGGATGCCCGACCACCTGCCGGTGGCGAGCCAGTTGAACGGCATCGGCGATCTGCCGCGGGCGAATGGCGTCCCGTACGACTGGGCGCTCGTCGCGAACGCGGCGCTCGCCGAGGTGATGCGCGGGCTCTGGGGGGACAGGACGAATCGAGCCGCCGACAACGTCGCCGCACTCGACGCCCTCGAGGCACAGATGGTGGCACGGTATTCCGACGGCGTGCCGCCAGGCATCGCGAGGCTCTCGAGCGAGTTCGGGCGCTCGGTGGGAGCCGCGGTGTACGCCACGTCGCGCGACGACGGTGGCGATGAGGGCTACCTGAGGAATTTTCCCACGACGTACACGCCGCCGGCAGGCCAGGGGCTGTGGGTGCCGACCGCGCCCGGTCAGCTCGCGCTGCAACCGTTCTGGGGAACGACCGTCGGGACCCTCGCGCTCGCCGACGCCGCGCAGTGCGACCCGGGTCCGCCACCGGCGTATTCCGAGGAGCCCGGCTCCGACTTCTACGACGAGGCCAACCAGGTCTACCAGCTCTCGAAGACGCGCACCGCGGAGCAGATCACCATCGCCCGCTACTGGGCCGACGGTCCGGGGACGATCTCGGGCCCGGGCCACTCGCTGGCGATCGTGAACGACGTGGTCGTGCAGCAGCACGCGAACCTCGCGACGGCCGCCGAAGCGTACGCGCGCGCCGGCATCGCCGACGCCGATGCGCTCACCGCCATCTGGGCGGCGAAGTATCGGTACGACCTGCTTCGCCCCGTCACCTACATCGACCGTGTGATCGATCCATCGTTCACCACGCTGCTTCCGACGCCGCCATTTCCCGAATACGTGTCCGCGCACTCGGGCCAGTCGGCTGCCGTCCTCGCCACGATCGAGAGCCTGTTCGGCGACGACGTGCCCTTCGTCGATCACGCGCACGATGCGGACGGCTTCGCGCCGCGATCGTTCGAGCGGATCTTCGACGCCGCGAAGGAGGCGGGGATCTCGCGCATCTATGCCGGGATTCACTTCCAGTCGGGCAACCTGAAGGGCCGCGCGCTCGGGCTCTGCGTCGCGGCGCACGTGGACGCACTCGACTGGCGCCGCTGACGTCGGCGCGGCAGTCAAGGCACCGGCGGCGAGCTTGCCGCCGGTGCCGGGGCTGCCGGTGCGCAGGCTGCGGGCTATACATGGTGGTGCGGCACCGCAATCGGCGCGCGTTGTCCGCGGCAGCTTCGCACGCTAGCCATGGCCACTCCCTCCGAGCGAAACTCCCGGCGCCCCGCGGCGGTAGTAACTGGAGTGCGCGGGCACCCGCCCGCCCCCGCGGCACCCGGAGCATGGAGGAGCAATGCGCGTCGTCTGGACTCTCCTGAAAGTCATCATCGGCCTCGCGATCGCGATCCCGCTCGCGATGATCGTCTTCGCGACCACGCTCGGCGTGCTCGGCGCGCTGATCGGGCTCACCTTCGTCGCGCTCAAGTTCGCGATCTTCGCGCTGATCGCGGTCGGCGCGTTCAAGCTGCTGTCGCGCCTCTTCCGTTCGAGCCCGGCGCCCACAGCGCCCCTCGCGAAGGCGCTACCGCCGGCCGATCCGCACTACGAGGCGGCGATGCGGGAGCTCGAGCTCGAGCTGGGAGAGCGGCCGCGCGGCTGATTCGGCCCTCGCGCCGCTCCCTCTGCCCGTCGCCCAGACGCCGTTCGCACACGGCTTCTGCTTCAGTGCGACGATCGCCGGCGCTACTGCCGGGTCATGAGGAAACCGCGCGTCACGCCGCCTCGAGCGTACGTGCCCACGAGATCGCCTCGCGCATTCGTGCCGAAGACGCGTGTCGCCGACGCGCCCGGCACATCGATGGTGGTGTACCCGCCCGCGGTTCGGACGAAGCCGTGGAAGCCCGCCGCATTGCGGTAGATACCGACGATGTCGCCGCGCGGATTGACGTCCCAGGCGCTCGTCTGCGTGCTGCCCGGCACCATGAAGTCGCTGAATACGCCGTCGTCGATCGTGTACCCTCGCGTCTGTCCACTCGTGCTGGTGTACAGGCCCACGATGAGGTGACCACTCGGCGTCGCGCCATTGTTCATGGAGGCGAATTGGCCGATCTCGGTCGCGCCGTCCCGCGTGATCATCACGCCGTCCATGCTGTCCATGGTGTCATGGTCGTGGCGGCAGCCGAGGATGGTGCCGTCGGGAAGCACGCGCTGTGGGATCTCGTACAGATGCCCCGCGTAGTGAACGAGGTCGAACGTGCCGTCCGGTGCGCGACGGAACCCATGCGCCGCCACTGGCTCCTCGGCGTCGTTGCGGTACGTCCCGAGAACTGTGCCGTCGGGCCCGATGCCGCGCACCATGGTGTTGTTCGCGCCCGGATAATCGACCTGCGTGAACGCCCCGTCGTGCAGGATGAAGCCGTGAGAGTGGCGGCTCGCGTCGACGTACCATCCCGCGATGTCTCCGCCGGCGTTGATGCCCTGTGGCTGTGTAGCCAGAGCATCGGGGACGTCGATGCCGGCGAAGGTGTAGGTGGGAGTCGCCCTGTCGAGACTCGTCGCTCCGGGAGCGAGGTCACCTGCAGCGACGGGACCGGTCGGGCCGCCGTCCGAGCAGGCGCCCAGCAGAGCGAGAGTCGCTGCCAGGGTGGAGACGAATCGAAGCGTCCTGGGTGGGGTGTGCGGGTGAGCTCTCATCGTGTCCTCCGGGGGTTCGTGGCCGCGCACGCTGCATCGCGTCGCGGACGCAGCGAAGCGGCGGCCGGTGCAAGCGCTGCTGGAGTCCGCCCCTCCCGCGGGCGGCGATGAATCGAGCGATGTTCCCCGGAGCCTCCCCCGAATCCCCTCCGCCCGCCCGGACTCCGGCGACGTCGGTGACGATAGGACCCACTGACGAATGCGGCATCCTGGACGCTCGCGGGCGCGTCGTGCGACGGACGCCAGG
>DATAIN010000387.1:0-4884 GCA_036262635.1 Gemmatimonadaceae bacterium
CCGCCCGCCGGAGTTGCTCACCCGCGACCACGTCGCGCGCATGATCGTGCGCGAGGTCCGCGAGGGCCGCGGCTCGCCCCACGGCGGCGTGTTCCTCGACATCTCCTGGATCAAGGAGAAGATCAAGAACGCCCCCGAGCACATCAAGAAGAAGCTGCCGAGCATGTACCACCAGTTCAAGCAGCTGGCGAACATCGACATCACGACGACGCCGATGGAGATCGGGCCGACGACACATTACGTGATGGGCGGGATCCGCGTCGACGGGGACACGCAGGAGTCGACGCTGCCGGGACTCTTCGCGGCCGGCGAGTGCGCGGCGGGGCTGCACGGCGCGAACCGGCTCGGCGGCAACTCGCTCTCCGACCTTCTCGTGTTCGGGAAGCGCGCCGGCGAGCACGCGGCGAAGTTCGCCCGCTCGCACGGCGCGGTGACGGTGGACGCGGGCCAGGTCGAGCGCGCCTCGCGCGCCGCGCTCGAGCCCTTCGAGCGTGCAGGCTCGGCCGACGGACCGTACCAGGTGCAGGACAGCCTGCAGGAGACGATGCAGGATCTCGTCGGGATCGTGCGGACGCAGGGGGAGATGGAGGGCGCGCTCGAGCGCATCGGGACGCTGAAGCAGCAGGCGTCGCGCGTCGCCGTGCGCGGGAACCGCGAGTACAACCCCGGGTGGCACACCGCGCTCGACCTCACGCATCTGCTCACGGTCTCCGAGGCGATCACCCGCTCGGCACTGGAGCGGAAGGAGAGCCGGGGTGGTCACTTCCGCGACGACTACCCGGAGAAGGATCCCGCGCTCGCGACGTTCAACATCGTCGTCAGCAAGGGAGGGGACGGCGAGATGCGGCTCGAGCGCGCGCCGATCCCGCCGATGACGCCCGAGCTGAAGGCCGTGATCGAGGAGATGAAGTGATGGCCACGCCGAACACCACTCCGCTCCCAACGGGCACCGCCGCGGGCGACGCCTACACCGCGGCCCAGGCGGCGCAGGACGCGAGCGCCGCGCACCGCCGGCTGAAGTTCCGCGTCTGGCGCGGCGCTGACGGAAAGGGGAAGCTCGAGGAGTACGACACCGACACGGTCGAAGGAATGGTGGTGCTCGACGCCATCCACCAGATCCAGGCCGAGCAGGCGGGGGATCTCGCGGTGCGCTGGAACTGCAAGGCGGGGAAGTGCGGCTCGTGCTCGGCGGAGATCAACGGGAAGCCGCGGCTGATGTGCATGACCCGGCTCGACGAGCTCTCGAAGGACGAGCCGGTGACGGTCGAGCCGATGCGCGCCTTCCCGCACGTGCGCGATCTCGTGACCGACGTGTCGTGGAACTACCGCGTGAAGAAGACGATCGCGCCGTTCACTCCACGGAAGCCCGACGCGCCGGATGGGACGTGGCGGATGGACCAGAGCGACGTCGACCGGGTGCAGGAGTTCCGGAAGTGCATCGAGTGCTTCCTCTGCCAGGACGTCTGCCACGTGCTGCGTGACCACGAGAAGCACGACGAGTTCATCGGCCCGCGCTTCCTGGTGTACGCCGCCGCGCTCGAGATGCATCCGCTGGACGTCGCCGACCGCGTCCCCGCGCTGCGGAGGGAACACGGCATCGGCTACTGCAACATCACCAAGTGCTGCACGTCGGTCTGCCCGGAGAACATCAGGATCACCGACAACGCGATCATCCCGCTCAAGGAGCGGGTGGTCGACGAGTTCTTCGACCCGATCGGCAAGCTGGTGAAGATCTTCAGTCGCCGCCGCAAGGACGTCTGATCCGCGGCGGTCTCACGCAGGGAGGTTCGCATGTTCCAGCTCAAACCCATCACCGCCGCCGGGATCCCGGCCGCGCTGCACAAGGCGGAGCGCTACCGCCTGCTCAACGACTCGGCGTGCGCGGAGAGCATCTGCCTCGACATCCTCGCGGTGGAGGAGGAGAACCAGAGCGCGATCGTGATGCTCCTGCTGACGATCACCGACCAGTTCGCGAGCGAATCGGGGGCCGGGAAGCGCCGCGCGCAGGAGCTGCTGCCGAGGATCCGCGACGCCTACAAGCGCAGCTACTACAGCGGCATCGTGCTCGAGCGGTGGGCGAAGGCGCAGCTGCAGCGCGGGCTGCCGAACGCCGCGGAGATCGCCTCCGACGCGTACCACGACGCGATGGAGCACTACGAGACCGCGGAGCGTCTCCGCCCGGAGGGGAACGACGAGGCGATCCTCCGCTGGAACACCTGCGCCCGGATGCTCGCTCGCCACGAGCGGCCGCGCGCGACGTTCGAGGAATACGCGCCGGCGCTGGAGGACTAGGGACGAGGGACTTTGGCTGGGTATTTGAACACAGAGAAAACGGCTTTACCCAAGGAGAAAACCGCGTCACCAAAGGAGCTAGCTGCCATGGCAACAGCTCCTTGGTCGATGCGGTTTTCTCCTTCGTTGAAGCAGTTTTCTCTGTGTTAAAAAGCCGTTACCAAAGCCATCGTCTCGAGACCAGTTTCGCCGCTGGTGGCTCGGGCGTCTTTGAGGGAGCGAGCTCCATCCCGCCCCCGCTGCCCGAATGCCCCTCTCGAACTGGTTCCGCGGCTCCAAAGCGTCCCCCCTCACCCCGCCCGACCAGCCGGCGATGGCGAAGGAGTGCGCGATCTGCCAGGTCGCGCTTCCCGCCGCGGCGCGCTTCTGCCTCATCTGCGGACGCGCGGTGGACGGCGAGGAAGAAACCGGGACCACCGGCGGCGACCCGCTGGTCCGCTCGCTCCAGAGCCGGCTCGTCGAGGCGCTCGACGGGCGCTACGGGATCCGTGAGGTGCTCGGTGTCGGCGGGATGGGGGTCGTCTTCCTCGCCGACGACGTGGCGCGCGAGCGGACGGTGGCGATCAAGGTCCTCCGTCCCGATCTCCCCGCCGACGCGAACGGGGTGGCGCGCTTCAAGCGCGAGGCTGAGATCGCGGCGAGCCTCCGGCATCCGGGGATCATCCCGATCCACGAGGTGGGGAGCGAGGAAGGCCTCCACTACTTCGTGATGGACTTCGTGCGCGGCTACTCGCTCGAGCGGCTGCTGCGCGAGCGCCGCGACGAGGGGCGGCCGCTCCCGGTCGGCGCCGTCGTCCGCATCCTCGGCGACGCCGCGGAGACGCTCGGCTACGCGCACGGGAAGGGCGTCGTCCACCGCGACGTGAAGCCGGCGAACATGATGCTCGACGAGGAGGGCCGTCTCCTCATCACCGACTTCGGGATCTCGAAGAGCGCGGTCGCCCGCGACGGCGCGACGACCGTCGCCCAGCTCACCGACACCGGCACGGTGCTCGGCACCCCGCACTACCTCGCGCCGGAGCAGGCGCTGAGCAAGACGGTGGACGGGCGCGCCGACCAGTACGCGTTAGGCATCGTCGGCTTCGAGATGCTCGTCGGGCGCGTGCCGTTCGACGACGAGACGCCGCACGGGATCATCCACCACCACCTGAACGAGCTGCCGCCGCGCGTCGCGTCGCTGCGCGAGGACGTGCCGCCGCACCTCTCGAACGCGATCGCGCGGGCGCTGATGAAGGCGCCGTCGCACCGCTTCGCGAGCATGGCGGAGTTCGCGCGGGCGATCGACGGGCGTGCCGACGCGGCGAGCCGGCGGTGGCGGAAGGTGCGCTGGGCGGTGGCCGCGGTGGTGCTGCTGGCGCTGGCGGTGGGTGGGGCCTGGTTGTGGCGGGGGCCGGGGGCCAGGGGCCAGGCGTCAAGGACGGCGTCGACAGCGGCGAAGCCGGCGGCGAAGGCACCGAAGGCCTCCACGAAGAAGCCGCCGGCGGCGGCGACGCGGACGAAGCGCACGCGGTCGTCGCGCTGACGGCGTTCGCCGCCGTGGGTCAGAGGTTCCGCCGGTTCAGCTCCGCGACGGCGTGATCGACCGCGCGTGCGGTGAGGGCCATGTAGGTGAGCGACGGATTGACGCACGACGAGCTGGCCATGCAGCTCCCGTCGGTGACGAAGAGGTTCGGGACGTCGTGCGCCTGGTTGTGCGCGTTGAGCACCGATGTCTTGGGGTCGCGGCCCATCCGCGCGGTGCCCATCTCGTGCACGCTGAAGCCCGGGGGCGCGTCGTCGTCGTAGGTCTGGACGTTGCGACAACCGGCGGCGGCGAGCATCTCGGCGGCCTGCGTCTTCAGGTCCTCGCGCAACGCGCGCTCGTTCTCGCTCCACGAGACGTTGACGTGCAGCAGCGGAATTCCCCACTGGTCCTTCCGCTCCGGGTCGAGCGCGACGTGATTCTCGTGGCGCGGAAGACACTCGCAGTAGCCCTGCATCGTCATCCGCCACGGACCGGGCTCACGGAGACCCTCTTTCAGCTCGACGCCGAGTCCGGGTCCGTTCGCGCCGCGTGACCAGCCGCCGCGGGCCGCGCCGGCCTGGATGCCGTAGCCGCGGATGAAACCGTTCGCCGAGTCGCCACGCCCGCCGAGGTTGCGGAAGCGGGGGATGTAGCTGCCCGTGGGGCGGCGGCCAAAGGTGTACTCGTCCTCGAGCCCCGGGACCTCGCCGCGCGCGCCGGCCTTGGAGAGGTGGTCCATCACGTTGTGCCCGACCTCGCCGCTCGAGTTGGCGAGGCCGTCGGGAAAGCGTGCGCTCCTGGAGTTGAGCAGGATCTGCGCGGTGCCGAGCGTGGACGCGTTGAGGAAGACGAGCCGGCCGGAGTACTCGCGCGTCTCGCGCGTCTTCGCGTCGATGACGCGCACGCCGGTCGCGCGTCCTCGCGCCTCGTCGTAGACGACGCTCTCGACCACCGCGTCGGTGACGACGGTGAGGCGCCCGGTCGCGCGCGCGGCGGGGAGCGTCGAGCTCAGGCTGCTGAAGTACGCGCCGAAGCTGCACCCGCGCGCGCACTGGTCGCGCGCCTGGCAGGCGCTGCGTCCGCCGTGC
>DATAIN010000388.1:0-1637 GCA_036262635.1 Gemmatimonadaceae bacterium
GGCGGCGAGGGTCGTCGCATCGGTCCCGGGCGGCAGCGCACGCGGCGCGCCGAATCCACCCGCGCGCACGCCGGCGACGACGATGGTCGCGAGGAGCGACATCGCGAGCGCGAGGTGCGCGACGATGACGAGCGGGTTGAGACGCAGCTTGATCGTCACCGCGCCGAGCAGCGCGGTCGCGACCACGACCGCGAGCGCGCCGACCGCGGGGCGGAGAACGCCGCCGCGGCCGCCCACGCCGATCTCGTCACGCCGCCGCCACGCGGCGATCGCGAGCGCGGCCGCGGCGATGGTGACGCCGAGCGCGAGGTAGCGGTGCGCCAGCTCGACGATGAGGTCGGGGCGGTCGAGCGGCGGGAACCAGTAGCCCGCGCACTTCGGCCAGTGCTCGCCGCACCCCCAGCCGGAGCCGCTGATGCGGACGATGGCGCCGAAGACGATCTGCGCGAAGGCGACCAGCAGCGCGACGTACGAGAGACGGCGAAGTGATTTCATCTATCGGATGATCCCGACGCTCGCGGTGTCGATCGAGCCCGCGTCCACCGCGGCGGGATGCATCGCCCGCCAGGTGAGCACGAAGAGCACGGCGAGCGCGATGGCGGGAAGGATGGCCCAGACGAGCTCGAGTCCGCGGCGCGGGCTCGGCAGGCTCCCCGTCTCCCCCTGCGCGATGGCCGGCACGTCGGCCACCTCGTGCGGGCGCGACGCGCGCACGGTCGCGGCGACGATCGCCAGCTCGGCGACGGCGGCGATGGCGACGGACAGCCAGAAAAGCGCGGCGGTCATCGGGCGACTCGCCGCGGGGGGGAGAAGAGGGACTGCATCGACAAGGTGAATTGAAAGGTCGCGGGAGTCGACGTGGGAAGCAACTGGGGTTCGCCGTTCCGTGTCCCACGTCGGACGTGGGAGAGCGCTGGCGCGGCTCACGTGGGACGTGGGAAGCCATCGCTCGCTGCGCTCGCTCGGCGACGGGGGACGGGGGACGGGGGACTGCTGCTCGGCTCCTTCCTTCTCCCTCGGCTCGCTACGCGGCTTCCTCCTCGGCTACCTACTCGGCGTCCTGGTGCTGATGCGAAGAGGGACGGAATGATGAGGGACGCAGGGAGCGTTGGCACCAACGTGGCTCACATGTCGACACACGATTCTGCCGACGGGGCGTTGGGGCGGGTGCAGGCGTACACGATCGCGCGGCGGCTTGGGACGCTGGCGTGGAGTGACAGCGAGGCGATGATTCGCGATGCGCGGCTCGGCGAGGTCGCGTCGCAGTTGGTGCGCGCGGTAGGCTCGATCGCGGCGAACGTGGCCGAGGGTTATGCGCGGCGGTCGCGTCCCGACCGCATTCGCTTCTACGAGTACGCCCTCGGCTCCGCCGCCGAAGCGCTCTCGTGGTACGAGACGGCGCGTCCTTCGCTCGCGGCGGAAGTGTTCGAGGCGCGAGAGAAGGATCTCGTCAGCCTTCGCCGCCTTCTCCTCGTGATGATCCGCAACGAGCGCATCGCGAAGGCCTCCCACGTCCCCGTTCCATCGTCCGCAGACAACCGATAGGGAAAAGGGAGCCGATAGAGCAAAAGGAAGAGGAAAATCCCCCGTCCCCCGTCCCCCGTCGCCGAGCGAGCGCAGCGAGCGATGGCTTCCCA
>DATAIN010000389.1:0-7974 GCA_036262635.1 Gemmatimonadaceae bacterium
TCCTCCTCTCGCGCCTGACGCGCGAGCGTGACATCAAGGTCGTGCTCACCGGCGAAGGCGCGGACGAGCTCTTCCTCGGCTACGATCTCTTCAAGGAGGTCGTGGTCCGGCTGTTCTGCCTGCGCCAGCCGCGGTCGCGCATGCGGCCGCGACTCTTCCAGCGGCTCTATCCGTACCTCGGCGGCGATCCGGCGCGCGCGGGCCAGTTCTGGCAGCGGACCTTCCTCGACGCGGGAGGCGCGGAAGATCCGCTCTTCTCGCATATGCCGCGCTTCGCGCTCACGTCGCGCATCAAGGACTTCTACTCCGACGACATGCGCACGTCGCTCGCGAGCGCCGATCCGCTGGCCGAGCTGCGCGATGCGCTGCCGCGTGAGTTCGCGAGCTGGTCGGCGCTGAATCGCGCGGCGTATCTCGAGATGCGGACGCTGCTCCCGGGCTATCTCCTCAGCTCGCAGGGCGACCGCATGGCGATGTCGCACGGCGTCGAGGCGCGCTTCCCCTTCCTCGACCATCACCTCTTCGAGCTCGCGGCGCGCCTGCCGGGGGAGAGCAAGTTGCGCGGCCTTCACGAGAAAGACATCCTGCGCCGCTGGGCGCGCTCGATCGTCCCGCATGAAGTGGAGCAGCGGACCAAACAGCCCTATCGCGCGCCGGACATCAGCGCCTTCTTCGGAAAGGGCGACGTCGACTACGTCGACGAGCTGCTCTCTCCCCGGGCGCTCGCGGCCAGCGGCTACTTCGATCCCGCCGCGGTCGGGGGCCTCGTGCGGCGGTGCCGCTCCGGTCGCGCCGCGGGGTTCGCCGAGAACCAGGCGTTCGTCGCGATCCTCTCGACGCAGCTCTGGCATCGGGAGTTCATCGATGCGGCCACCGAAGCGGTGCGCATCCCGGAAGCGTCGCCATCGGCGAGGCCGCTGCCCGAAGCGACGCTCGCCTAGGCCTCATGTGGAGGGCACGCCACAAGGGGCCGCGATCTGTGGGCGGCTTCCGACACACACGCCCCACCCCGAGCGACGACCGAAGGTCGGTCCGACACTCAAACCATTGCCCGCGCTGAGGATAGGCGGTGTGGCCCCGAGCCCGGTGGGGTCCGCATCTCGGCGCTGACCTTGCCATGAAGCCATCGCGCGAGCGAGTCGCGACGACCCAACTCCCCCCCCTCGCGGAGCCGAGATTCCCATGACAGCGACGGACGTGATCAACGAAACGCGGGCGTATGTGATCGAGAATTTTCTCTACATGCGCCGCGATCCGTTCCTCGCCGATGAGGATCTGCTCATCAGGCAGCGCGTCATCGACTCGATCGGGGTGGTGGAGCTCGTGCAGTTCATCGAGGACCGCTTTGGCGTGCACCTCGAGAACGACGAGATCACCGAGGAGAACATCGGCAGCCTCGCCGCGATCGCGCGCTTCGTCGTGCGCAAGAAGACCGTCGGGATCCTCGACCTCGAGCGCGAGCGGCTTCGCCTTCCCGCCTGACGGTCCCGCGCCGGCGCGTCGCTCAGGGCTGCGCGAGCGTGCCGGTACGACGTGCCTGACGCAGCGCCGCCCCCAGCGCGAGCGCGCCCGCGCTCACCAGCACGATCGAGATCCCCGCGAGAATCATCAGGTCCCCGGCGACATGCTGCAGCGGTTCGCCGAGCAGCGCCGAGCGGCGCAGCGCGCGCAGTCCGTACGTCAGCGGCATCAATTCGGCGAGATGCTGCAGCCACGAGGGGATGACGGTCGTCGGATAGTACACGCCGCCGAGCAGCGCCGACGCAGCGACCGCTCCGGTGAGCAGCGGACCGGTCGTGCGGAAGCGGAGGAGCAGGCTTCCGCCCACGAGCCCGATCGACGCGTGCGCGACGAGGATCAACGCGACCACGAGCACGATCACCGGAAGATTGATCCAGGCGATGCGGACGCCGAGCGCGATGCCCGCCGCGAGAAGCACCGCCGCGCGCAGGAGTCCCCACAGGATCCCGTATGCGCTCAGGCCGACGAAGAGTCGCGTCGGCGAGGCCGCAGTGGTGAGATAGGACTCGAACGTCCCGCGCCCCAGCGCGGCGGAGAGCGCGCCCGGCAGCGCGCCCACGCTCGACGAGACGAGCGACAGCGCCAGCGCGCCGAGGAGCGCGAAGGCGAAATACTCGCGACTCTGCGACGCGATGCTCGACCCCATCAGCGGCTGCAGCGCGTGGCCGACGAAGTACAGCGGGACGAGGATGAACGCGAGCGAGAGAATCGACAGCGCCATGTTGAGCCGGTAGCTGCACTCGGCCAGCCAGGCGGATCGGAGCAATGCGCCGATCTCACGCATCGTCGCCCACCCGCGCCTCGTCGATCAGACGAGACATGAGAGCCGCCAGCGAGCTGTCCTCGCGATCGAGCCCGGCGACCCGGACGCCGCTCGCGACGAGATGCGCGAGCACCTGCGCGCGCTGCTCCGAGTCTCCAGGCAGTTCGCAGGCGAGCCGCATCCATTCCTCTTCGGGCGCTGGCGTCGCCATGAGCCGGCGGAGCACGCCACGCTGCTCCAGCGCGGTCCACGCGGGATGACGCGGGTCGCGGGTGACGATCACGACACGCTCGTCGCTGAAGCGGCGCGCGATCTCCGACGCCACGCCGCTGGTGAGCACACGCCCCCTGTTCAGCACGACGACGCGGTCGCACAGGCGGAACGCCTCGTCGCTGTCGTGCGTGGCGAGGACGACGGTGCACCCCTGCCGCGCGACCAGCTCGTCGCGGATGAACTGGCGCAGCGCCTGCGCCGAGAGCGGATCGAGCGACCGCGTCGGCTCGTCGAGCAGCAGCACCCGCGGCCGCGAGATCAGCGCACGCGCGATCATCAACCGCTGTCGCATCCCCGAGGAGAAGGTCGCGACGAGTTGCCGCGGGCCCGCCGAGAGCCCGACGAGATCGAGCACCGACGCGGCGCGCGCGGGGAGCCCCGCCGCCGGTACGCCGTTCAGCACGGCGTACAACCGCACGTTCTCCACCGCCGTCAGGCGCCAGTTGAGGCTGCGCTCGTCGGCGGGGACGGTGCTCAGCACGCGCCGCACCTCGGCGGGCGAGCGCACGACGTCGAACCCGCCGACGCACGCCCTTCCGCCGTCGGGGATGACGAGCGTCGAGAGCATCTTGAAGATCGTCGTCTTGCCCGCGCCGTTGGGGCCGAGCAGGCCGAAGATCTCTCCGGGCGCGACCTCGAACGAGACGCGATCCACCACCGTCACCGGCGGCGCGACGGGCGCGCGACGCAGCATCTCCTTCACGCCGCGGCGAACGGGAAAGCGCTTGGTCACCGCGTCGAGCTGGACGCTTGCCGCCGGTGTGGATGCATGCGGCGGTGCGGGCGGCGTCAGCCGCTCGCCGGAGCTCTCGCCGGAGTGAGCGATGCGAGCGTCGCGCTCGAGCAGGCGCGTCACGGCGTCAGGTCCGGATCAGCGAGCCAAGGTGGACGCTCGACCGTCCGAGCTTTGCGATGTGGTCGCGAAGCTTCGCGTGTTCCGGCGGCGCAGTGGACAGGCGTGCCGCGGCGAGATCGGACGACACGGTCCACGGGCGGCTCTCGCCATGCTCGAGGCGCTGCGGCTCGAGCGACATCGTCCACAGCGCGCGCTCCAGCCGGAGCGAGACGGGATGCTCGAGCTGTCGCGTGAGCGTCGCGATCCAGTGCCGCTCGAGCATCCGCGACATCGCCGTCCCGTGCGAGGGGGCGAGCGTGTCGAGCACCCCCGCCGGCACGTCGAGGCCCGCGAGCTCCTGCCCCAGGCGCAGCGTCCAGTAGCAGCACGACGAGGCACGCGTGCGCAGCGCGAACTGCACGAGCTCCTCCCAGTCGAGCAGGCCGGCCGCCTGCAGGGCGCCGAGATCACGGAAGGCGTGCCAGCCGCCGACGCGCATCGCGTGCGACCAGGCGAAGTGGATCGCGACGTGAAGCGCGTGCTGCGTATGGTGCAGCACGTTCGCGACCGTCGAGCCGACGCGCACCGTGCGCACCTCGCGCCAGATGTCCGCGGTCGTCATGCGGAAGGGATGCCCGGGGGGAAGCAGCTCGCGATGGATCTCGAGGCGCAGCCCGTGACCGCCCGCGTCGACGAGCGGGGGAAGATGATGGTGCGTCCCGTATTCACTGTCGCCCGGAAGGGCGGTGTTCAACATCCATCCCGCATCGAGCAGGATCTCGCGCGCTTCCTCCGCCCGGCCCGGCTCGACGAGCAGATCGATGTCGTTCATCGGCCGCGCGGCGAAGGAGCCGTACGAGGTCATGGCGAGCGCCGCGCCCTTCAGCAGCACGACTTCGATCCCGGCCGCGGCGAGCGCGGCAAGCGTCGTGTCCGCGCAGCGCGCCAGGGCGCGCATCCGGAGATCGCACTGCAGGGCGAGGAAGGCGACGCGGCGCTTGACGTCGAGGGGCACCACGTCCGCCGGAGCGAAGCGCAGATGGTCGCGCAGCGAGCAGATCGCGCCCTCGTCCCACGCGATCCGGATCAGCCGCGACCAATCCATCCTCGGCGCGAAGGCGACGTGCGCGACGTCGACGCGAGGCCGGGCGAGCCGGAAGATCGCCCGTCCCTCGCGCTGCGCCGCCGGCATGCGCGAGCGATTGGTGAACGAATCGGGAATCGGAAGCTTCACCCGCGTTCTCCGTCGGCGAGGTCGACGAACCCGTATCGCAGCAGCTCGACCATCAGCTGCAGCAGCTCGCGCTCGCACTGCTCCGCCGAGACGTCGGCGTACTCCTCGAGAAGCTCGTCACGCAGCTCGCTCAACCGGCGCGGCTGCTGGACGCGGTGCCAGACATCCGCCGCCACCGCGTTCATGCTGTAGTACTCGCCCGTCGTCACGCTGAGCAGCACGACCTCGTCGGCGACATCGCAGGAGATGTGTTCCGGCGACGCGACCACCGTCGCGGCAAGCGAGAGCGTTCCGGCCGTCGTCATGCGGCCTCCCGATTCCAGCCGCGCAGCACGTCCACGATCGCGGGAAGCCGCGACAGGTCGCGCGCGACGGACAGCGTCCAGACGCGCACCGATTCGGCGATCCGTGCCGCGACCCGCAGCTGCGTTCCGGCGGCGTGGATCCCGACCAGCGTCGCGGCGAGCTTCGTCTGCTGCGCGAGCACGACGGCGGCCGCCCCGCGGGGAAGGGCGGTCCGCCAGCAGGGCGGCTCGCTCCCGCCGCGCCCGGATGCGCTCACCGGGGCGAGCACGTAGATGTCGCTGAGCAGCGTGTCCTCGGTCGCGCGTGACGCGTCCGCGAAGTCGGTGACCGTCGCCTTGAGCCCGGGGATCACGCGCGCGGGAAGTCGATCGATGCCGACGGCCGCGACGGCGTCCGCCCAGAGCCGCACGCTCGCGACGCCGGGGCGGACGATCGCGGGCGGTCCCGGAGAGATGGCGACGAGATCGTCGCCGATCAGCCGCGCCCCCGCGGCCGTCAACGCGGTCGCGAGCGTGGACTTGCCGTGGTGCTTCGGCCCGACGAACGCCATCGCGGTGTCACCGAGCCGGACGGCGCTGCCGTGGAGACAGAAGAGGCCCGCGAGCTCGAGGGCGAGGGCGAGCGCCGGTCCGAGCACGATCGCGCGCACCAGCTCGGGGATCGCGTCTGCGCGGCGGTACCAGACGATCCGCGATCCGCTATCGGTGATGTCGAAGACTCCGGCGTGCGAGTACTCGAGACGAAACCCGTCCGACATCCGCCAGAGCGTATACGCCTCGGGCCCGAGCTGCCGCGCGCCGATCAGCTTCGCATCAGCCGGCGGCGGCGCACCGTCGGCGACCGTCACCGTCCAGCGGGGCGGGTCCGCCGCGAGGGCGCGCGCGAGGTCTGGGAGCTCGAGATCGGAGGCGAGCGCGTCACCGAACACGCGATACCTGTGCGGAGCGGACGTCCACGGTGCCGTCACGACGTCACCTGTTCGCCGTCGGCGCGCCGGGCGCTCGAGTCGAAGGCGGCGAGGCGCGCGTACGCGCGCGACTCCGCACCGCCGATGAGGATCCGTCCTCCGTCCTCGAGCCACGCGTGCGCGCGATAGCTCCCTCCCGCATCGCGAGCGACGCCGACGCAGAGGCGTCCCGGATAGCCGAAGCGGCGGAGCAGCAGCTTCGCGGCGACGGCCTGCGTCAGGCAGGTCGCGTGCGGCACGCGCCGGCTGGCCCGCTCGACGCTCGCGACGAGCCGCGCCGCCGAGGGACGCGAGCCGGGCGTCGCGCGTGGCGGGGAGTCGGCGAGGCGGCGCAGGAGGTCGAGGGTCATTCGCGAAGGAAGCAGGTACAGGGCAAGGCGTACGAGCGCGACCACCAGCGCGGCCAGCAGGACGAGCAGGCGCTCGCGCATGAGATGATCGGCGCTCATCCGACGTCGCCACGGCTCTCGCGCGAGAGCCGTGACGACGGGGATGAGCGTTCGATGCGAACGTGACGCCTCAGGATGCGCACCAGTGAACCGGGATGTCGTTCCCCTGGAAGGTGAACCCATCCGTCGACCCCAGCGCCTTGACGCACGCCTGCGTCGCGGCTTCGAAGGTCCCGAAGCATCGAACTTCCGGTGTGATCCATCGTCGCTTTTTCAATTCCATCGTTACCCTCCTCTAGAGGTGGTCCATGACCGCTGCCGGCGGTCGGGGGGAGGGCCGGTATCGCGCCCGGGATGCGATACCGGCCCGTCGAGACTGCGCGACGGATCCACATCTGGGATTCTCGTCGTGCCGACTCGAGGCAGTCATGCCGCGACCGACGATGGCGGTGCGCGTGGTCCGGCTGGAGCGTTGGAATCCCGACGCGCCAGCCAGCGCGAGAGAACCACCGCCCGGAAGAGCGTATGACCGTCTTCGGCGCGCGCGAGCGTTCGCTCCGCGCGCGCGTACCCATCTGCGAGATCCCGCAACGCGTCGATGTCCACATATGGCTCGAGCGCAGCCAGCGACTCGCGGTCGAAGCGGATCGCCGCCGACGAGCGCAGCGCACGATGGAAGTTCGGCGAGAGATTTCCCTTGTCCGGGCGCCACTGCACGTCCGGCGGGAGGATGCCGGCCATCGCGCGCCGGAGGACGAGTCGTGTCCACCCGCCGTCGAGCTTCTGCTCGTCGGGGAGCGCGAGGCAGAACTCGATCAGCCGCCGGTCGAAGAACGGATAGCGCGCTTCGACGCCGAAGCTCGCCGCGCACTTGTCGGCCATCTCGAGCGTGAGCTGATAGGCCGGCCGGTCGAGCGCCGCGGCATGCGCCGCGCGCTCGCTCAGCGTGGCCTCGATATCGGGATCCTCGGCGGCTGCGCTGTGGCGACGGAGGTCGCGCAGCAGCGGGGCGCGCAGCAGCGAGCGCGCTCTCGCGTCGCGCCGGGCGAGGTGACGCCGCACGCCGTCCACCACCCGCGGCGCGCTCGCCGCGAAGCCGTCGCGAACGAGCAGCTCACGGAAGGAGAGCCGGAAGCGCCGGCGCAGCTCGCGCGCCGCGCCGAGCCAGCCGCGCCAGTCGCCGCGGCGCGCCAGCGTCCGCAGGTATGGCCGTCCGAAGTAGGCGAGCAGCGTCGCGGGCGAGACCGCCCGGTTTCCCGCGGTGGCGCGCAGCTCGGCCTCGAACTCGCTCCAGCGTCCCTCCTGCACCAGCGCGCAGAGGCGGCCGAAGCCATGGCTCACGGTCGTGTCGCCGTCGAACCCGTCGAGGAAGACGCGCACGCCCGCGTCGCGCGCCGAGCGGTACATCGCCTGGTGGAGGTAGAGGTTCGGCGCGAGATACGGCTCGTCGAGCGCGGCGAGCAGCTCGTCGACGCCGGCCACGGGCGAGAGGAGGTCGCCGCGCACGGCGACCGCCTGCACCTCCGCGCTTCGCCCGACGCTGTCGATGTGCCGACGCTCGTCGATGAGCACCCGGTCCTGCTGCGGCAGCGAGGGAAAGACGAGCGAGAAGGCGTGCAGCGGCGTGTCCTGCGCCGAGCGCTGGAGCCGTCGCGCCATGCACACGATGCTCGACGAATCGAGCCC
>DATAIN010000390.1:0-5094 GCA_036262635.1 Gemmatimonadaceae bacterium
CGCTGGCAGGTGGAGCAGGCGCAGGCCCAGGCCCGCGTGCAGGTCGCCTCGGATCGCGAGCGGCGTCTCGCCGACGAGGCGCGCTCGATGAGCGGCCGGATGGAGACGCTGCACGCGGAGCTCGCCGGTCTCTCCGAGGCCGACACCGCGCTCGCCGAGCAGATGAACGCCTGGCAGATGGACCTCGAGGCTCGCGAGGCGATGCTCGCCGATGGCGAGACGCGGCTCGCGGACGCCGAGCACGCTGTCACCGCCGCCGACGAGGCGCTCACCGTCGCCGATCGCGCCCTCGACGAATCGCGGCGCCGCGTCGCGACGCTCGGCGACGAGCTGCATCACGCGGAGCTCCGCTACACGGAGCTCTCCGGACGCCGCGGCGCGATCCGCGAGCGGCTCGAAACGGAGTGGCGCAAGCCGCTCGAGGAGCTCCTCGCCGGCGCGATGGCCACTGATCTCGACGACAATTCGCTTCGCGCCGAGGCCGACGACGTCCGCGCGCAGCTCGACCAGCTCGGGCCCGTGAACGTGCTCGCGATCGAGGAGCACGAGGAGACCCAGCGCCGTCTGGACTTCCTCACCACGCAGCGATCCGACCTCGCCGAGGCACGCGCTTCGCTGCAGCAGGCGATCAGGGAGATCGACACCACCGCGCGCGAGCTGTTCCTCGGCACCTTCACCCAGGTGCGCGAGAACTTCCGCCAGATCTTCATGTCCCTCTTCGGCGGCGGCGAGTGCGATCTCGTGCTCGAGAATCCGGATGCGCCCCTCGACTGCGACATCGAGATTCACGCCTCGCCGCGCGGAAAGAAGACGCAGCGCATCCACCTCCTCTCGAGCGGGGAGCGGGCCCTCGTCGCGCTCTCGCTGCTCTTCGGGATCTTCCTCACCAAGCCGAGTCCCTTCTGCCTGCTCGACGAGGTGGACGCCCCGCTCGACGATGCGAACGTCGGTCGCTTCGTGCGGATGCTCAACCAGTTCAAGAGCCGCACGCAGTTCATCGTCATCACGCACAACCCTCGCACGAGCACCGAAGCGGCGGACGCGGTGTACGGCGTGACGATGCAGGAACCGGGAGTATCGTCGCTCGTCAGCGTGCGGATGCGGGGACGCGCGGTGGAGGAGGAAGCCGCCGGCGAGCCGGCCGGAGCCACCGCGTGAACCGCGTGCGGGGCGCCGCCGCCGCTGTCCTCGCGGGCGTCGCCTGCCTGACGGCGGCCGCTCCCCTGCATGCGCCGCAGGCGACAGTTCCACCCGTCACCCTGCTCTACCAGAACTTCCCGAACCCCTTCCCCACGGCGGCGTCGAGCACGACCTGCCTCTGGTTCGATCTGGCGAGCGACGCGACCGTCACGCTCGCGGTGTACGACCTGCGCGGCCGGCTCGTGCGAACCATCGTGCCCTCGGTGTCGATCCCGACGGGGCTGAAGGCCGGCTATTACGGCCGAAACGCATCCCCGGCCGCCGGGGGCTGCGATCCACGATTCGTCTGGGACGGGCGCGGGAGCGACGGCCACGTCGTGCCGGCGGGCGTCTATCTCGCGCGCCTTCACGCGAACGGCTCGTGGCAGATGCGGAAGATGGTGTTCCGCGGGCCGTAGTGCGCCTGACGACGGTCGGGACGGGGACCGCCGCACCTTCCCCGCAGCGTGTGCAGGCCGGCCATCTCGTCGAGTGCGGAGACGTCCGGTTGCTGATGGACTGCGGCAGCGGGCTCGCGTTCCGCTTCGCCGAGCTCGGGATCGATTGGGTCTCCGTCACCCACCTCGCGCTGACGCACTTCCACGCCGATCACGTGATCGAGCTGCCGACGCTGCTCACCGCGTGGCGCTACGGCACGCTCCCGCCGCGCACCGCGCCGCTCGAGATCATCGGTCCCCCGGGCACCGCCGCCCTCGTCGACCGCCTCACGGAGGCGACAGGGGTGAAGTATCGCGAGTACGGGTTCCCCGTCGCGATCCGCGAGCTCGCCCCCGGCGACCGCGCCTCGCTCGGCGCGGGCGCCACGATCGCCGCCCGGACGGTTCCACACACCCCGGAGAGCGTTGCATATTTGATCGAGGGCGACGGACGCCGGCTCGTCTACTCGGGCGACACCGGCTTCGACGAAGGCTTCGCGCGGTGGGCGGCGGGATGCGATGTGCTGCTCTGCGAGTGCTCGCTCCCGGCGTCGATGCCGGTGGCGACCCACCTCACTCCGGAACAGGTCGGAGTGATCGCCGGGATCGCGAAGCCGCGGCTGCTCGTGCTGACCCACCTGTACCCGCCGGTCGAGCAGACCGACATCCGCGCGGCGATCGCCGCGCATCATACGGGCCCCATCGTCATCGCCCACGACGGCTGGAGCTCGGAGCTGTGAGGATCTCATGCTGGTCGTGATGCAGCACGGCGCGACACCCGAGCAGATCGACGGGGTCGTTCGTGCGATCGAGGAGATGGGTTATCAGGCGCGCCCGATGCCCGGCGCGCAGCGCACCGCGGTCGGTCTCGTCGGCAACGACGGGCGCGTGGATAGCTCGCGCATCGAGGCGCTGGAGGGCGTGGCGGAAGTCATCCACGTCTCGCAGCCCTACAAGCAGGTCTCGCGCGAGTGGCGCCCCGAGAACACCGTCGTCACCCTCGCGACCGGCGTGTCCTTCGGCGGCAGCGAGATCCCCATCATCGCCGGCCCCTGCTCGGTGGAGTCGGAGCAGCAGATCCTCGCCGCCGCGCGGGCGGTGCGCGCCGCGGGTGCCGTCGCGCTGCGCGGGGGCGCGTTCAAGCCGCGCTCCTCGCCATACGCCTTCCAGGGCCTCGGCAAGAAGGGGCTCGAGCTGCTCGCCATCGCGCGCGAGGAGACCGGGCTCGCCATCGTCACCGAGGCGATGGACGACGAGGGCGCGCATCTCGTCGCCGAGTACGCCGACTGCATCCAGATCGGCGCGCGCAACATGCAGAACTACTCGCTGCTCAAGACGGTCGGGCGCATCGGCAAGCCGGTGCTGCTCAAGCGCGGGATGGCGGCGACGATCAACGACCTGCTCCTCAGCGCGGAGTACATCCTCGCGTCGGGCAACGAGCAGGTGATCCTCTGCGAGCGCGGCGTCCGCAGCTTCGACCCCGCGGCGCGCAACATGTTCGACCTGACGGCGATCCCGATCGTGCACAAGCTCTCGCACCTGCCGATCATCGGCGACCCGAGCCACGGCACGGGGCTGCGCGAGAAGGTCACGCCGATGGCGCGCGCCGCGGTGGCGGCCGGGGCCGACGGCGTCATGATCGAGGTCCACCCGACTCCCGATCGCGCGCTCTCCGACGGCGGGCAGTCGCTCTACCCGGATCAGTTCGCGAGCCTCGTCGGTGAGCTGCGTCTCATTGCCGGCGCGATCGGCCGCTCGCTCGCCACGACCGGAACCGCCGCCGCGGCCGCGGGGTAGGATCATGCGACCCCCGCCCGGCCGGACGGCCGGCGCGGGCACCGTGTGGCCTAACGGTCGCTTCACACCCGCGAGGTATCGATGCTCCGCTCGTTCGCCGTTCTCGTTCTGCTCAGCGCCGTCGGCGGGGGCGCCGGCGCGCAGTCGTCCGCCGACGCGCCCCTCGAGCGCGCCGTCGCGGCGTACCGGAACGTGCGAACCCTTCGCGCGACCTTCGACCAGACGCTGACCAACCCGGTGACGAGCCGCTCCTCCGTCGCGAAGGGGGAGCTTCTCGTGAAGCGCCCGGGCAAGGTCGCGGTGCGGTTCAGCGAGCCGGCGGGCGACCGCATCGTCAGCGACGGCTCGCGGGTCTGGATCTATCTGCCGAGCAGCGCGCCGGGCCAGGTCATTCGCAGCCGGGTCGACACGCAGGGGATGGGACTCGACGTCAGCACCGAGCTCCTCACCGCGCCGCGCACCCGCTTCGCGGTGACCGACGGCGGCGCGGCCATGGTCGGCGAGCGCGCGACGCACGTCGTCACGCTCGTCCCGAAGACCCCGCGCAACTATACGCGCGCCCGCCTCTGGGTGGACGACCGCGACGGCCTCGTGCGCCAGCTCGAGCTCACCGAGCAGAGCGGGGTCACCCGGCTGGTTCTCTTCCGCACCCTCCAGCTCAACGCGACGATCCCGGCGTCGGCGTTCAAGTTCGCGGTGCCGAAGGGCGTGAAGGTCTACGACGGCGAGTAGCCGCTAGCGCTCCAGCAGCCGCTCGAGCGAGGCGAGCGCTCTCGCGTCGGTCCCTGCCTCCCTCGCCAGCTGCACCGCGACTTCGGACAGCTCGACGTACAGCTCCCGTGTCGCGGGATCGGATCGCAGTGCGTCGAGGTGCTGGCGTACGGTGTCCACGTCTCCGCGCGCGATGGGACCGGTGAGCGCACGCGCCGCCGATTCCCCCTCGAGGTTCGCGACCGCGCCGTGGAGCAGCGCGCGGATCGCTCCCCACGCGGCATCATCCGGAACGCCCAGCCCGACGAGCAGCCGCGACGCGACCGCGGCGAGCACGGTGGGGAAGTTCGACGCGATCACTGCCGCGGCGTGGTACGTCGCCTTCGACCCCGGGGGGATCCGCAGCGTCCGCGCGCCGAGCCGCGCGGCGAGCCGCTCTCCCGCCGCGATCGCCCCCTCGTCGCCATCGAGCCCGATGAACGCGCCGCGAAAGAGCGCCGCGGCTCGCGCGGGGTCGGCGATCGGGACGAGCGGGTGAAACGTTCCCGCGGCATGCCCCCGCGCCCGCAGCGCCCCCAGCGCCGGCGGTGTCGCGCTCCCGCTCGCGTGCAGGATCACCGCATCCGGCGCGATCGCGCTCTCCGTCAGCTCGCCTAACGCGTCGTCCAGCTGCGCGTCGCGCACCGCGATCAGGACGATCGTTGCCGCGCGTGCGCCGGCCGGCAGCGGCCCCGCCGTCACCGCGTCCGGCGCGCCTTCCGTCCGCCGCCCGTGCAGGCCGACGACGTCGACGCCGGATGCGCGAAGGGCGCGGGATAACCCGCGCCCCGCCCGCCCAGCGCCGAGGATGAAGACGCGATCGCTCACTTCCGCGACGCGCTGTCCGCCTTCGTCGCCGCGCCGAGCGTGCTGGCCCGGTCCAGCAGCTCGCGCTGCGACCGCACGCCGTTGAGGAGCTGGAGCGAGACCG
>DATAIN010000391.1:0-1628 GCA_036262635.1 Gemmatimonadaceae bacterium
GACCTGGTTGATCGCGGCGAGAAGGAGGGCGAGGGCGACGAGCTTCCAGTACCTGCTCAGGTACGACCAGAGCAGGCGCATAGGCGAGGTGTGGCTCATCCCTCAATGTACGAAGGGCGCCGCTGGGGCGCCCTTCGCATCCGACCAGCGGGAGCTCCGCCTCCGTTCAGAGCGCGCCCGCCGGCGACGGGACGTTCTTTCTCTTCCCGCCCACCTTCTCGTGCCGGATCGGCCACGCGACGGCCATGATGCCTAACGTCAGGGGCGGCAGCCGGTCGCAATGAGGATGCCAACAGCTTTCCACACCTCGGCGCGGGATGTCAGCGCTTGCCCGCAGGCACGAGGTCGAGGTCCTGGAAGTCGAAGCTGAAGTCGGTGAGGGGCGAGACCGCCTGCATGCGAGCGCGCTCGACCGTGCCGTCGGGGGTGAGGGAGAACGTCACGTACGCGTCGGCTCGCAGCTCGCGCTCGCGCCAGCGCGCGACGAAGGTGTCGTGCTGCCAGTGGACCAGGTCGCCGACGAGCGAGGGAGTGTGTGCGAAGCGCATGACGAGCTTCCCGCCCTCGAGCGCGACCGTCACGCCGCCATACCATGGGTCGGTATAAGTCCCGGCGTACTTCGCGAGCTGGAGCGAGGGGCCGGACGCCGAGTCGCGCGCGGTGCGCGCCTTTGCCTCGACGTCGCGCGCCTCACGCTCCGCGGCGTCCTCGAGCGCTTTGTAGAGCGCCGGATAGTCGCGTTGTGGCGCTCCCATGTAATGGTCGACGACACGCAGCCCGACGCTGTTGAAGGCTCCGCCGCTCTCCTGGTTGGTGAGCACCGCGACGCCGAGCCTGAGCTCGGGCACCATCATCACCAGCGAGACGTAGCCGGGGAGCCCACCGGTGTGCGAGAGGAGCTTGTAGCCACTGTAGTCGCGGACGCCGAAGCCTAACGCGTAGCCGTTGAAGCTGCGGCGCAGCCAGGGCATCGACGCCGGCGGCGGACCGGGCGGGATCGGTGTCACCATCTCCCAGAGCTGGCGCGTCGTGCGTCCGGTGAAGAGTCGAGATCCGTCGGCGAGCCGCCCCGAGTCGAGCTGCACGATCATCCACTTCGCCATGTCCTCGGCGGTCGAGTTGATCCCGCCCGCGGGGTTGGTGTTGTCGCCGAGGAAGGGAGTGACGACGCGGACGACGCCGTCGACGCGCGCGTGAGTTGTGGCGACGTCGGGTCCCGACATGTCGGAGTGCTGGACGTTGCTCTGCGTCATCCCGACGCGCTGGAGGATGCGCTTCGTGACGTAGTCCTCCCACGTCTGCCCGCTCACGCGCTCGATCAGCTCGCCGGCGACGGAGTAGAGGACGTTGTCGTATGCGTACGCGGCGCGGAACGAGGTCGCGGGCCTGATGTAGCGAATGCGCCTGACGATCTCCTTGCGATCGAGCGTCGACGTCGGCCACCACATCAGGTCTCCGGCGCCGAGCCCGAGCCCACTGCGGTGCACGAGCAGGTCACGCACGGTGATCTCGCGTGTCACCCACGGGTCGTACATCGCGAACTCGGGCAGGTAGCGCACGACTGGCGCGTCCCATTCGACCTTCCCTTCCTCGACGAGGATGCCGAGGGCGGTCGCGGTGAACGCCTT
>DATAIN010000392.1:0-4499 GCA_036262635.1 Gemmatimonadaceae bacterium
TTCACCCGCGCTGCAGGACCGGCTCTATCTGAACGACGGCAGGGGCAACTTCCGGAAGGCGCCCGCCGGGTCGCTCCCCGCGGAGACGGTGAGCGGGAGCCGCGCCGCGGCGGCGGACTTCGACGGGGACGGCGCGATCGATCTCTTCATCGGCGGGCGAGTGGTGCCCTGGCGCTACGGTCTGACGCCGCGGAGCACCCTGTTGCGCAACGACGGCCGCGGGCATTTCACCGACGTCACGGCGAAGTTCGCCCCCGGGCTCGCGCAGGTCGGGATGGTCACCGACGCGCTCTGGCGCGACGTCACCGGCGACGGGCGTCCCGATCTCGTCGTGGTCGGCGAATGGATGCCGATCACGATCTTCCGCAACACCGGGCATTCGCTCGAGCGGATGGAGGTGCCCGGCCTCGCGAGGAGCAACGGGTGGTGGAACCGTATCGTGGCGGGTGATTTCGACGGCGACGGGCGCGTCGACTTCGTGGTCGGCAATCTCGGGCTCAACACGAGACTGCAGGCGAGCGAGCGCGAGCCGGTGACGATGTACGTGAAGGACTTCCTGAAGAACGGCTTCGTCGAGCAGATCATCGCCAGCTACAACGGCGGTTCGAGCTACCCGTTCGTCCTTCGCGACGACCTCATCGGCTCGCTCCCGTATCTGCGCCCGCGCTTCGCGAGCTACCACGACTACGCGGGAAAGAGCATGAGCGACATCTTCTCGAAGGACGACCTCGCCGGCGCCGAGGTGCGCACCGCGTACACCTTCGCGACGTCGCTCGTGCACAACGACGGGAACGGGAAGTTCACGGTCGTCCCGCTCCCCACCGAGGCGCAGCTCGCGCCGGTGTACGGCATCCTCGCCCGCGACTTCAACGGCGATGGGAAGCTCGACCTGCTCCTCGCCGGCAACTTCAACGGCGTGAAGCCGGAGATCGGCCGGATGGCGGCGAGCTACGGGCTGTACCTCGAGGGAACCGGCAAGGGCACCTTCACCCCGGTGCGCGCCGCGGAGAGCGGCTTCTTCGTTCCCGGCGAGTCGCGCGACATCGAGCGCCTCGGCACGCCGAAGGGGGAGCTGTACGTGGTGACGCGGAACGACGCACGCGCCCTCGTCTTCCGGCCGGCCGGGAAGCGCTGATCCACTATCGCCACCCGGGCGCGGGGGGCATCGTTCAGGAGCGCGCTGGGCCAGGCGCTCACCGACCAACATCACGGCATGGAGAACCCCATGGGAGTGCGCTCGTCGTCACGTCCGCTCGTCATCGCGATCACCGCCAGCCTGCTCGCGGCGAGCGCCCTCGGCGCCCAGCCCGGCGGTCCGCCGCAGGCCGCGGCCCGCGTCGCCTCGCCTAACGGCCGGAACGAGATCGCCGTCGGCGTGCGCGAGGGCTTCTTCTGGTACGCCGTCCGCCACAACGGGCGCGACGTGCTCACACCGTCGCGGCTCGGCTTCGCCTTCCGCGGCGCGCCGACGCTCTTCGACAGCCTGCGCATCACCGACACGACGCGCACGAGCTACGACACGACGTGGACGCAGCAGTGGGGCGAGGTCGCGCGCGTCCGCGACCAGCACAACGAGCTGCGCGTCACGCTGACCGAGTCGAAGGCGCCGGGGCGCAAGTTCGTCGTCGCGTTCCGCGCCTTCGACGACGGCGTCGCCTTCCGCTACGAGCTGCCGCAGCAGCCCTCGCTCGGCGACTTCGAGATCATGGACGAGCTCACCGAGTACACTCTGGCGACCGACGCGAAGGCGTGGTTCACGAGCGCCACGGTGCCGAAGCCCGACCGCTACGAGATGCTCTACCAGTCGGCGCCGGCGAGCGTGCTCGACACGGTGAACGCGCCGCTGACGCTCGAGATGCAGGACGGGCCGACGATCGTGCTGCACGAGGCGAACCTCGTCGACTACGCGGGGATCCAGTTCCGCGGCGGGCCGGAGCAGAACCGCACGCTGCGCATCGCGCTCCCCGCCTGGGCCGACGGGGTGAAGGTTCGTGGCCGGACGCCGTTCAACTCCCCCTGGCGCACCATCCAGATCGCCGACAAGCCGGGCGAACTGTTCCCCTCCGTCCTCTCGGTGAAGCTCAACCCGCCCAGCGTGCTCACGGGTGACCTGAGCTGGATCAAGCCGATGAAGTACGTCGGCATCTGGTGGGGGATGCACATCGGCACGCAGACCTGGAGCTCGGGGCCGAAGCACGGCGCGACGACCGGGAACACGAAGCGGATGATGGATTTCGCGGCCAGGAACGGCTTCGGCGGCGTGCTCGTCGAGGGGTGGAACGTCGGCTGGGACGGCGACTGGTACTCGAACGGGAACGTCTTCTCGTTCACGAAGCCCTATCCCGACTTCGACATCGCCGAGGTCGCGAAGTACGGCCAGCAGGTGGGCGCCGGCTTCATCGCCCACAACGAGACGGCGATGGGAATCCAGAACTACGAGCGGCAGCTCGACTCGGCGTTCACGATGTACGAGGCGTTAGGCATCCACGGGCTGAAGTCGGGCTACGTCGGCGACTTCACCCTCGAGGAGCACCATCACCACCACTCGCAGTACATGGTGCGCCACTACCGCCGGGTGATGGAGACCGCGGCGCGCCACAAGATCATGCTCGTCGCCCACGAGCCGATCATGGACACCGGCGAGCGGCGCACCTACCCGAACATGATGAGCCGCGAGGGCTCGCGCGGGATGGAGTACAACGCGTGGGGGGGCGAGGGCGGGAACCCGCCCGAGCACGAGACGATCCTCTTCTTCACGCGCATGGTCGCCGGCCCGATGGACTTCACCCCCGGCGTCTTCGATCTCCAGATCAAGCGGCCGTCCGGCACTCCGCGCGGGCCCAACGATCCGCACCCGCGCACCACGCTCGCCAAGCAGCTCGCGCTCTACGTCGTGCTCTATGCGCCGCTGCAGATGGCGTCGGATCTCCCGGAGAACTACGAGGGGCAGCCGGCGTTCCAGTTCATCCGCGACGTGAAGACCGACTGGGACACGACGCGCGTTCTCGACGGGAAGATCGGCGACTATGTCGTCGTGGCGCGTCGCGAGCGAGGTGGGCAGCAGTGGTTCATCGGCGGGATCACCGACGAGAACGGCCGCACCCTCGACGTGCCCCTCGACTTCCTGCCGAAGGGACGGAGCTACATCGCCGAGGTGTACGCCGACGGGCCGAAGGCACATTACCTCGACAACCCGCTCCCCGTGACGATCTCGCGCCGCACCGTCACCTCGGCGACGCGGCTGCGGATGGTGCTCGCGCCTGGCGGCGGACAGGCGATCCGCCTGCGGCCGGCGCGGTAGGACTGGCTGTGAACGACAGGAGCCATGAAGGGCACGAAGCGGGTCGTTCGAGGCGAGCGCTCATCCCGATCCCTTCGCGCCCTTCGTGGCTGCTGTTCATCATCACGCTGGTCGCGGCCTGCCGGCTCGGCTCGCGCACCCCGGCGCTCTACGAGTCGCTCGCGTCCTCCGCGAGCGGCGTCGCCTTCTCCAATGATCTTCCGGAGACCGCCGATCTCAACATCCTGAACTACCTGTACTACTACAACGGCGGAGGCGTCGCGGCGGGAGACGTGAACGGGGACGGCCTCCCCGATCTCTACTTCAGCGCCAACCTCGGCACCAACCGGCTCTACATCAACAAGGGGAACTACCGCTTCGAGGACGTCACCGCGAAGGCGGGGGTCGGCGGGCCGCCGGGATGGAAGACCGGGGTGACGATGGCCGACGTCAATGGCGACGGTCGGCTCGACATCTACGTGAGCGCGGTGAACTACCTCGCGATGCACGGACGCAACGTCCTTTACATCAACAACGGGGACGGGACCTTCACCGACCGCACGAGGGAGCTCGGGCTCGAGCACTCGGGCTACGCGACGCAGGCGCTCTTCTTCGACTACGACGGCGACGGGGACCTCGACATGTTCCTCCTCGTCAACGCGACGCACGCCGAGCGGATGACGGGTCAGAGCAGCCCGCTCGCGAATGGGCATCACGCGTCGGACGACATCCTGTTCCGGAACGATGGCGGCCACTTCACGGATGTCACCGCCGCGGCGGGGATCCACGAGGTGAACGGCTTCGGGCTCGGCGTGGTGGCGAGCGACGTGAACGGCGACGGGTGCATCGATCTCTACGTCGGAAATGATTTTCAGGAGAACGACGCGCTCTGGATCAACCGGTGCAACGGGACCTTCGCCGACTCGATCACCACCGCGACGAAGCACACGAGCCGCTTCTCGATGGGCGTCGACGCCGCCGACTTCGACAACGACGGGCGACCGGACGTCGTGAGCGTCGACATGCTCCCGGCACGGGAGGACATTCTCAAGAGCTCGGCGAGCACGGAGCCGTGGAGCGTGTACACCCTGCGGCTGCGCGCGGGATACCATCCGCAGTTCGAGCACAATGCGCTCCAGCTCAACCGCGGCCGCGGACGGTTCAGCGAGATCGCGTTCTACGCGGGAGTGGAGGCCACCGACTGGAGCTGGGCGCCGCT
>DATAIN010000393.1:0-4352 GCA_036262635.1 Gemmatimonadaceae bacterium
TGGTCCGGCAATCCTCGCTCCGACCGATCAACCGATGACCCGCGCGCACGGAACCATCGCATGCAGCTGACCTTCCGGTGGTTCGGGGCCGACGACCGTGTCCCGCTCGCGCACATCCGGCAGATCCCCGGAGTGACGGGAATCGTCAGCGCGCTCTACGACGTGCCCGTCGGCGAGAGCTGGAGCGCCGACCGCATCTCGCGCCTGCGAGAGCAGGTCGAGCGCGCCGGCCTCGAGCTCGCGGTGATCGAGAGCATCCCGGTGCACGAGGACATCAAGCTCGGACGGCCGAGCCGCGAGCGCCTCGTCGAGGCCTACTGCGACAGTGTCCGGAACATGGGTGCGGCGGGCGTGCCGGTGCTCTGCTACAACTTCATGCCGGTGTTCGACTGGACGCGCACCGATCTCGCGATGCGGATGCCGGACGGTTCGACCGCGCTCGCCTACGACGACGCCGCGCTCTCGGCGATCGATCTCTCGCGCGGCACCGGGGATCTGCCGGGATGGGCGACGGCGTACGACGCGCGCGAGCTCGCCGCGCTTCTCGCGGCGTACCGCGTGCTGGATGCGGAACGACTCTGGGAAAACCTCGCGTACTTCCTCGAGCGGGTGGTCCCGGTCGCAGAGGAGTCGGGGGTGCGAATGGCGATCCATCCCGACGATCCGCCCTGGTCCATCTTCGGGCTGCCGCGGATCATCACCGACGGGGCGGCGCTCGAGCGGCTGATCGAGATCGTCGACAGCCCGGCGAACGGCGTCACCTTCTGCACCGGATCGCTCGGCGCGTCGCCGTCGAACGATCTGCCGGCGATGATCCGCCGCATCGGGGGGAAGGGGCGAATCAACTTCGCGCACTGCCGCAACGTCGCGGTCACCGGCGACCGGCGCTTCCATGAGACGTCGCATCCCTCGTCGAAGGGCGACGTCGACATGTTCGAGGTGCTGCGCGCGCTGCGCGACGTCGGATTCACCGGGCCGATGCGCCCCGATCACGGGCGCATGATCTGGGGGGAGACGGGCCGGCCGGGCTACGGGCTGTACGATCGTGCGCTGGGCGGGATGTATCTCTACGGGCTCTGGGAGGCGCTCGCGCGCGAGTCGGCGGCGGCCGCCACGGCGCCGGGCGTCGCGGGAGCGGCGACGCGATGACTGGCGAGCGCCGCTTCGGCTACCGGTGGACGGTCTGCGCGCTGCTCTTCGCCGCGACCACGGTCAACTACATCGACCGCCAGGTGCTGGGGATCCTCGCGCCGACGCTCCAGCGCGACCTGCATTGGACGGAGACGCAGTACGGAGACATCGTCTCCTGGTTCAGCCTCGCCTACGCCTTCGGCTTCCTCGTCGCCGGACGGCTGCTCGACCGCTTCGGGACGCGGCGCGGCTTCGCGGCGGCGATCGTCGCCTGGAGCCTCGCGGCGATCGGGCATGCGTTCGCGCGGACGGCGACCGGGTTCTCCGTCGCCCGGGCGATGCTCGGCATCGGCGAGTCCGCGAACTTCCCCGCGTCGATCAAGACGATCGCGGAATGGTTCCCGAAGCGCGAGCGCGCGCTGGCGACCGGGATCTTCAACGCGGGCACGAACGTCGGCGCGATCGTGACGCCGCTCGTCGTGCCGTTCATCGCGCTGCACTGGGGATGGCGGGCCGCGTTCGTTGTCACCGGGATGCTCGGCTTCCTCTGGCTCATCGCCTGGCTCGCGATGTATCGCCAGCCCGAGGTGCATCCCGCGGTGACGCCGACGGAGCTCGCCCTCATCCGCAGCGATCCGCCCGATCCGCCGGAGCGGATGTCGTGGGTGAGCCTCCTCGGCTACCGCCAGCTCTGGGCGGTCGCGGTGGGAAAGTTCATGGCCGATCCCGTGTGGTGGTTCTATCTGTACTGGCTGCCGAAGTTTCTCGACGCGCGCTACGGCATCAAGCTCGGGCAGGTCGCGTTGCCGCTGATCGCGATCTACCTGCTCGCGGACGTCGGTTCGGTGGGCGGCGGGTGGCTGTCGAGCGCGTTCCTCGCGCGCGGATGGAGCGTGAACCGCGCGCGAAAGACGGCGATGCTCGCGATGGCGATCATGATCGTGCCGACGATGCTCGCCCCGCGGGCAGGAAGCGTCTGGACCGCGGTCGCCGTGGTGAGCATCGCCGCGGCGGCGCATCAGGGCTGGTCGGCGAACGTGTACACGCTGGCGAGCGACATGTTTCCGCGGCGCGCCGTCGCGTCGGTGATCGGGATCGGCGGCTTCGCGGGGGCGATGGGCGGCGTCCTCTTCCAGCGCGTCACCGGCCGCGTGCTCCAGGCGAACGGGAACGACTACACGCCGATCTTCGTGGTCTGCGCGCTGGCCTACGTCACCGCGTGGCTGATCATCCATCTCCTCGCGCCGCGGCTGGCGCCCGCCCGCATCGCGCCTAACGCTCCCTCGCAGTGACCCTCACGCCACGGCGCGCCGCGATTGCGGCGCGCCGTGGCGCTTTCACCTCTTCGACCCACGCAGCCCGATGCCGAATCCACGATTCACCGGTCGCACGCATCCCTCGCTCCTCGCCATCACGACGATGGCGCTCGCCGCCTGCGCGACGACGACCGCCGCGACGCCGCCCGCGACGACTTCGACGCCGGTGGCGAGCGCGCCGGACGGGAGCACCGGCGCGGCGAACGCGCTCACCGCCGCCGAGCGCGCCGACGGCTGGACGCTGCTCTTCGACGGTACCACGCTCCGGGGATGGCGGGGGCTCGGCTCGAGCGGCGTGCCGGCGGCGCACTGGGTCGTGGAGGATGGCGCGATCAGGAAGATCGCGAGCGGCAAGGTGCCGGTGCAGGCGGACGGCCAGCCGCTCGCCGGCGGGGACCTGATGTCGGAGGGGACGTACCGCGACTTCGAGCTGAGCTGGGACTGGAAGGTCACGCCCGGCGCGAACAGCGGCGTGAAGTACAACGTCTCCGAGGAGCTGTCGGCCGCGCTCCAGCCGATCCACGCCGCGAAGGGGTTCGAGTACCAGATGATCGACGACGACCGCCACGCGGACGGGAAGCTGCCGACGCACCGGAGCGGGGCGCTCTACGACCTGATCGCGCCGAACGAGCGGAAGACGCTGCGGCCCGTGGGCGAGTGGAACTCCTCGCGCATCGTGCTGAAGGGAAACCACGGGGAGCACTGGCTCAACGGCGCGCTCGTCGTCAGCTACGACCTCGGCACCCCGGCGATGGACTCCGCGCTGACGGCGAGCAAGTATCGCGGCTGGCCCTGGTTCGCCGACCGCCGCGCGGGGCACATCGTGCTCCAGGACCACGGCGACGAAGTGTACTTCCGGAACATCAGGATTCGCGCGCTGCGCTAGCGCGCCATGACGGCGCGGGTGCCTTTCCACCTCTCATCCCGAACGCATATGCCGCCCAAGGACTCGACCTTCGATCGCCGGACCTTCCTCAAGGCTTCCGCCGCCGTCGGCGCGGGACTCTGGATCGAGGGACGTTCGTCTCCCCTGCTCGCCTTCAACGGCTCGCCGAACGAGAAGGTGGTCGTCGGCGTGATGGGGCTGAACAGCCGGGGCGAGGTGCACCTGCAGAACTATCCCGTGCTGCCTAACGCGGAGATCGCGTACGTCTGCGACGTGGACGAGCGCGCGCTGGCGAAGGGTGTGGCGATGGTGGGAAAGCTGCAGGCGCGGGCGCCGAAGCCGGTGAAGGACTTCCGGCGGATCCTCGAGGATCCGAGCGTCGACGCGCTGGTGATCGCGACCCCGGACCACTGGCACGCCCCGGCGACCCTGCTCGCCCTCGCGGCGGGGAAGCACGTCTACGTGGAGAAGCCGTGCGGCCACAACCCGCGCGAGGGGGAGCTGCTCGTCGCCGCGGCGCGGCGGTACGGGCGCCACGTGCAGCAGGGGTCGCAGCAGCGGTCGTCGGCGCGCACGATCGACGCACTGCAGATGCTCCGCGAAGGCGCGGTCGGCACGCCGTACCTGGTGCGCGGCTGGTACGCCAACACGCGCGGCACGATCGGGCGCGGCAGGCCGGCGCCGGTGCCGGCCACGCTGAACTACGAGCTGTGGCAGGGCCCCGCGCCGCGCACGCCGTATCGTGACAACGTGATCCACTACAACTGGCACTGGTTCCGGCGATGGGGCACCGGCGAGATCTGCAACAACGGCACGCACGAGATGGACGTCGCGCGCTGGCTGCTCGGCGTCGACTATCCCACCTCGGTCGTGTCGAGCGGCGGGCGCTTCCACTTCGCCGACGACTGGGAGTTTCCGGACACGCATGACGCGACCTTCGAGTTCGAGGGCGGCAAGTCGATCGTCTGGCACGGTCAGAGCTGCAACGGCCTGCCGATGTACAACCGCGCGCGAGGCAC
>DATAIN010000394.1:0-2946 GCA_036262635.1 Gemmatimonadaceae bacterium
CGTCAGGCACGACGACGACGGCGCCGACGCCTGACGACGGCTCGCTCTTCTGCGTCGTCCCCATCCCCGGGATCTCCACCGTCGACGTCGGCGAGATCTCCGCCGACTCCACGGAGTGGCAGGCGATGGAGGTGACGGGCGTCGAGCGCACGGTCGACATCGACGGCTGCAAGGGCTGGGAGCTCGCGCAGTGGTCCCCCGACGGACGGCGCATCTACCGCCGCGCCGAGCACACCTGCCCCGGCAACGTCGTCCGCCGCTCGAGCGGACTCCTCGCCCTCTCCGCGTTAGGCGAGCTTGTAGACGTCGAGACGGTGATCGTCGGCAGCGACACCGCCGTCCGCGCCGCACGCTACCGCGCCACGGGGATGCCCGAATCGCTCGCGAGACGATTCCCGACCGTGCGCAGCGAGGAGAGCTTTGCCACGCGCACCGCCCGCACCGCCGCGGGCGCGTCCGCGACGACCGAGGACATCATCGAGGTCGTGAAGGAAGTCGGCGCCCCCGCCACCGAAGCGTGGCTCCGCGAGCGGCAGCAGCGGTTCTCCGTCGACGCGAAGCAGCTCGTCGCCCTCGCCGACGCCGGCGTCCCCGGACGCGTGATCGACGTCCTCGTCGCGCTCTCCTACCCGGAGACCTTCGCCGTCGACGGCAGGCTGCGCGAGCCGGAACGGTACGCGACGCGTGCGCCGCGCGCCCGGCGCCCATGGTACGGCCCGACCCGCTGCCGATACGGCTACGACTCCTTCGACGTCGCGTCGTACGTCATGGTCCCCGGTGGCTTCGTGCCCGCCTTCTACATGCCGTCGTCGCTCTACTCGCCTTACGGCTACCGCTGCGGGTACGGCGGTGGGTTCTACGGCGGGCCATGGTACGGCGGCGGAACCGTCATCCGTGTCCGCGACGTCGAGACCGGGAGAGGGAAGGCGGTGAAGGGGCGCGGCTACACTCGCGGCGACGGCAGCGGCGGGAGCGGCACCGGAGCCAGCACGTCCGTGCGCGACACCCCGAGGAACTCCGGCACGAAGAGCGGCAGCTCCGGCTCCAAGCCCACCCGCACCGCCAAGCCGCGGAACAAGCCCTGACGGTGCGGACAGTGCATGCTCTGCACTGTCCTATCGAGCATCGCCGCGTCCGCCGCGCGCCAGCCGGGCGGCGAAGATGTGCTGCCTCGCCAGCTCCTGTCCGCGCGACGTGAGCACGCTTTCCTTGGTCTTCGGGTCGCGGCGCAAATGGGCGAGGCGCCGTCCGTGGAGGAGACCGACGACGCGCCCCCGGTACCCATGGCGTTTCAGGAGGGCGAGAAGCGCACTCTGGCTGATGCGTCCACCGGCTTCGTAGATCTCCGCGAGCACGGCACTCGTGCCCGGGTCGCCCGGCTCCGGGGGGAGTGCCTCGTCGCCGCCCGGAGTGTAGTATCGGCCGCGCTTTTCACCATGCGCTGCCAGCAGGCGACGTTGCACCAGCAGGTCGAGGTGATACCTGATGGTGCGGTCAGCGATCCCGAGCTCCTTCACCAGCCACGGAGTCGTCACGCGACCGCGCGTTCGAGCTGCGGCAAGGATCCGCTCTTGCGCGGTGGACAGTTGAAGCATCGATCGTTCGACATCGAGCTTCGATTCCAGCGACCGCTTCTGCGCTCGCAAAGCCCCGAGCAGGAAGAGGAGCCACGCGCCGAAATGGCTCGGATCCGTACGCATCGCGAGCTGGGATTCCCGGAGCGCTGCGTAGTAGCGCAGCTTGTTCTCCTCGACGATTCGCTCGAGTGATGCGTATGGCACATACTCATAGCCGCTACGCAAGAGAAGTAATGTGGTGAGCGCGCGCGATAGGCGACCGTTGCCGTCCTGGAATGGATGGATCGCCAGGAACTGGACGACGAACCGGGCGATGACGACGAGAGGGTGATGTTCCGCATTGGTGAGCGCGGCATTCGTGTCGGCTACCAGTTCGGCCATCATACGCGGAGTGTCGAACGGAGTCGCGGTCTGGAAGATCACCTCCGTCCGCCCGTCGCCGTGGGAGGCGATGACATCGTTGGGAAGCTTCTTGTACTCTCCGCGATGCCGTTCGTCCTTCGCAGTGTGTCGCAGAAGGGTCCCGTGGAGTTGCCTGACGTGGTTCTCGGTCAGCGACAGCTCGGCGTGACTCTCGTAGATCATCGACAGGACCTCGCCGTACCCCCTCACCTCCTCCTCGTCGCGCTTCCGGAAGGAATCCACGTGCAGGCCCCCGAGGACGCGTGCGACCTCCTCGTCACTGAGTTCGGCGCCTTCTATTCGCGTCGAGCTCGCGGCAGACTCGATTGTCGCGACCTGACGCAGTGAGGCGAGACGCTCTGCCTGAATCTCCCGAACCCGTCGCCAGTGGCCCTTGAATTCATCCAGCTCTCCAACGAGTCGCACCAGTTCGGAGCTTTGTCGCGGATCGAGGCTGGGAAGGAAAGGGTCAGGTGGCATGAACCCGCCGCCGAAAGAGTTGCCGATAATTGCCGAAATTGGAAAACAGGCTTATGCCGACAATGTTGCCAATAATTGCCAATAATGGCAAGGCGCCGGGTGGCGACCTCAGGTAGTTCCTCCCAAGCCGGTCCGAGGGACAAACCTCGCTACACGGAGCGCGCCGCCCCCAGCTCGGCGGTCGTGATCTCCTCGAGCCGCCGCTTTCGCGTCTCGACACCATACCGCGCCACCGCCAGCGCGCCCAACGTCATTGGCACCGCGCCGATGATCGCCGTCGCCGCAAGGCTCGGCGGCGCGATCGCGAGCACTACCAGCGCGATCATGAGCACCCCGCCGAGCTTTGACGCACCGGCGCCGAGTCCTGTCGCGCGGGCGCGGATGCGCGTCGGGAAGACCTCCGACGCGTAGGCGACGAGGACCGCCTGGATCGAGCTGATGCCGGTGATCGGGACGACGAGGAGCAGGTCGAGGAGGAGCCGGCTCG
>DATAIN010000395.1:0-12251 GCA_036262635.1 Gemmatimonadaceae bacterium
TGAGCGCACCACGTGCGTGAGCTGCTCGATGCCGTCGGCTTCCTCGGCGCCCTGCGGTACGTCCCAGCGCGGGTCGAATCCCCTGGGCGCGTAGCTTCCCGTCGCGACGATGGCGCGCGTCACGACGACGAGGCGCGGTCCGGGGATGATCCCCTGGTTCACCGCCTGCTTCAGTCCGACGTCGGCGTAGTCGGCTCCTTCGGTGCCGAGATCGCGCAGCGTGGTGAACCCGGCGTCGAGGGTCGCGCGCAGGTGGTTGGTCGCGCGCGCCACCCGCAACGCGAGTGGCTCGTGGAGCACCTGGTCGTTCCAGGCCGTCTCGTTGTAGGGATGGAGGAGGATGTGCGAGTGCGCGTCGATCAGCCCCGGCAACAGCGTCGCGCCGGGGAGCTCGATGACGCGCGCGCCCTCCGCTGCGCTGACCTGCGCGGCGGGCCCCGCCGCGGCGATCTTCTCGCCGCGCACGAGCACCGCCCATCCTTCATGAAGCTCCATCCCGTCGAACACGCGGGCCGGCCGGAGCAGGAGCAGCGAGTCGGTGCGCGCGGGAGCCTGCGCGCGGAGCGGGACGGAGCAGAGGAGCGCGGCGGTGGCCGCGATCAGCGGGAGTCGCATCGCGAAGGCGTCGAGTTCGGGAGGGAGGAGCTGGCGACGGAACGTATGTGGGAGGAACGCCATCCGCGAGGCGGCGCGCGGCGGCCCGCCGCGGTCACGACTTCCCACCGTTCCCTCCACGCTGTTTCTTTTCGACGTGAGCCGCGCCGCACGGCATCCGCCGCTCGCACCCCCGGCACCTGCGCTGAACGGAGCGCGCTCGATCATCACGCCACCCTGCCTCACGCCAATGTCCGCTCGCAGCTTCGTCCGACTCGCACTCCTGGTCGCTCTCGTCGCCCCCGCCGCGCGCGCGCAGCAGGGTCAGCGGCGCCTCACGCAGGCCGACTGGGACATCTGGAAGTCGATCGTCGGCACCACCGTCTCGCCGGACGGGCAGTGGGTCGCGTACTCGATCGTGCCGCAGGTGGGCGACGGCGAGCTCGTGATCCGATCGACGACCGCGCCGACCGAGTACCGGGTGCAGCGCGGCTACATCGGCCGCCCCGTGCTCGTGCCTAACGCGGACAGCGCGTGGACGCCTCCGCCCCCACAGTGGACGCCCGACTCGAAGCACCTGCTCGCGCTCACCTACGCCTCGCGCGACGTCTTCGAGCGGGCGCGGCGCGAGAAGAAGAAGCCCGCCGACCAGCCGAAGGCCACGCTCGCCATCGTCCATGTGGCCGACGGCTCCGTCGACTCGGTGCAGCGCGTCCGCTCGTTCCGCGTGCCGAAGGAGCGCGTGGACGCCGTGGCGATCCTGCTCGAGCCCACCGACAGCGCGGCGGCCGCGAAGCCCGCGGCCGATTCCGCGAAGACGGGGGCCGCGGCGGGCGCCGTGGCCGCGACGCCGGGCGGCCAGGCGCGGCCGATCGCCAGCGATACCGGGGCCAAGGGCTCGAAGAAGAAGGACACCGGCTCGACCCTCCTCCTCCGCGATCTCGCCACGCGCGGCGCCGATGCCTCGATCGCCGATGTGATGACCTACGCCTTCACCGACAGCGGGAGTTGGCTGGGTTACACGGTCTCCTCGAAGAGTGGAGCGACCGACGGCGCGTACGCGCGGGAGATTCCGAGCGGCCGCACGGTGACGCTTCTCGCCGGAAAGGGGGAGTATAAGCAGATCGCGTTCGATCGCGCCGGGCGTCAGGTCGCCTTCGTCGCCGACCGCGACGAGTACGCGCAGCCGAAGCCGCGCTACGCGGTCTACTACTCCACGATCGGTGCCCCCGCACGCGAGATCGTCGCCGAGAACGCGTTAGGCGAGACGGTCGTGAGCGACAAGGGGCGCGTCGCCTTCACGCGTGACGGCTCGGCGCTGGTCTTCGGCGCCATGCCGGCGCCGCTCGACTCGATTCCCGCGGACTCGCTCGCCGACAAGGCGGTGTTCGACCTCTGGCATTACAGGGACGCGCGGCTCCAGCCGCAGCAGCGGATCGAGGCGGCGCGCGACCGCGACCGCAGCTACACCGCGGTCTGGCAGGTGAAGACGGGCCGCTTCGTGCGGCTCGGGAGCGACAGCATCCCGCAGGTCACGGTCTCCGACGACGGAAAGGTCGCCCTCGCCGTGACCTCGGTGCCGTACGCTGTCCAGGCGATGTGGGGCGCCGACGGCGCCGACGTGATCCTCTTCGACGCGACCACGGGCAAGCGCACGATGGTGAAGGAGCGTTCCGAGTTCGGCGCGTCGCTCTCGCCGGCGGCGAAGTACGTCGTCTGGTTCGACAGCGGCGCATGGCGCTCGTACGACGTGCGCACCGGCGCGCGCGCGAACCTCACCGCCTCGCTCCCCGTCCGTTTCGATCAGGAGACGTGGGACACGCCGAGCACTCCCGCGCCCTGGGGGATCGCCGGCTGGACGCGGAACGATGCGTCGGTGCTCCTCTACGACCGCTTCGACGTCTGGGAGGTCGATCCCGCGGGCAAGCGGCCGGCGCGCAACGTCACCGACGGCATCGGACGGCGCGATTCGACGGTGCTGCGCGTCGTCACCTTCGACCCGGACGAGCGGTCGCTCGCGCCTGACGCGTCACTGACCCTGCGCGCGTTCAACGAGGCGACGAAGGCGAGCGGCTTCTGGCGCGACCGGCTCGGCGCCAGCACGGCGCCCGAGCGGATCGTCATGGCCGACGTCGCCTTCGGCCAGCCGTTCAAGGCGAAGGGCGCGGACCGCTACGTCGTCAGCCGCGGCACCTTCGTGCAGTTCCCCGATCTCTACACGGGCCCGACGTTCGCCAGTCTGACGCGCATATCCGACGCGAATCCGCAGCAGGCGCAGTACGCGTGGGGAAGCGTCGAGCTGGTGAAGTGGCGCAGCGACGACGGCGTGGTGCTCAGGGGTCTGCTCTACAAGCCCGCCACATTCGACTCGACGAAGCAGTATCCGATGGTCGTGTACTACTACGAGCAGCTGAGCGACAACCTGCACCAGTACGTCGCGCCCTTCGGGCGGAACGTGATCAACCCGACGCACTACGCGTCGAACGGATATCTCGTCTTCGAGCCGGACATCGCCTACATCAACGGCTATCCGGGACCGAGCGCGCTCAAGTCGATCGTGCCGGGGGTGCAGTCGCTGATCGCGCGCGGCTTCGTGAAGGAAGACGCGATCGGGCTGCAGGGGCAGTCGTGGGGCGGCTACCAGACCGCGTACATGATCACGCAGACGAACATGTTCCGCGCCGCGATGGCGGGTGCGCCCGTCGCGAACATGACGAGCGCGTACGGCGGCATTCGCTGGGAGTCCGGGCTCGCCCGTGCCTTCCAGTACGAGAAGGGGCAGAGCCGGATCGGCGGCTCGGTGTGGGAGACGCCGATGCGCTACCTCGAGAACTCGCCGCTCTTCTCGGCGGACCGCGTGCAGACCCCCCTGCTCATCATGAGCAACGACGCCGACGGCGCGGTGCCGTGGTACCAGGGGATCGAGCTGTTCGTCGCGCTGCGACGGTTGAACAAGGAGGTCTATCTCCTCAACTACAACGGTGACGGACACAATCCGCGGAAGCGCGCGAACCAGAAGGACGTCGCGATGCGGATGGAGCAGTTCTTCGATCACCACCTGAAGGGCGCGCCCGCGCCGGAGTGGATGCAGAAGGGGATTCCATTCCTCGACAAGGGGCGCGACCAGCTCGCGCCGGTGACGGCCGCCGCCGCCGGGCCGACGACGCCCGCGGCGCAGACGCAGAATGGAACGAGCACGACGCCGCGGAGTGGTCCGTGACCTCACGCACGGACGGCCGCGGCGGCGCCGCGATCGCCACCGAGAAGCTGCGCAAGGTCTACCCGCTTCCCGGCGGGGGCAAACGGCGTCCCGGTCCGCCGCAGATGGCGGCGGGGCTTGGCGCGCCCCCGCTCGGCGCGTCGCCTAACGGCGCGACACAGATTGTCGCCCTCGAGGGGCTGGACCTCGAGATACCCGAGGGTGAGTTCTTCGGGCTGCTCGGCCCGAACGGGGCGGGGAAATCGACGACGATCGGGATCCTCACCACCCGCGTGCGCCCGAGCGGCGGCCGTGCGCTCGTCGCCGGCGAGGATGTGGTGGCGCAGGCCGCCGCCGTGCGCCGGCGGATCGGCGTCGTCCCGCAGCGGCCCAACCCGGACCGCAGCCTCGACGTGATGGAGAATCTCGTCTTCCACGCCGCCTACTTCGGCGTGCCGCGCGCCGAGGCGACGAGCCGCGCGACCCGATTGCTGGAGACGCTCGGCCTCGCCGACCGGAAGCGCGCGAAGGTGGACGAGCTCTCCGGCGGTCAGCAGCAGCGACTGATGATCGCACGCGCGTTGATCCACGAGCCGGCCGTGATCTTTCTCGACGAGCCGACGGTGGGACTCGATCCCCAGGCCCGGCTCGCCCTCTGGGACATCCTGCGCGACCTGCACCGTCAGGGCCGCACCATCGTCATGACGACGCACTACATGGAGGAGGCGGACCAGCTCTGCGACCGGCTCGGCATCGTCGATCGCGGCAGGCTCCTCGCCCTCGACACGCCGGAAGCGCTCAAGGAACGCGCGCCCGGCGGCACGCTGGTCACCGTCACGCTCGACGGCGACGCGCGCGAGGTCGCGGGACCGGCGGGCGCGGTGCCGGGCGTCGAGCGCGCGGAAGCCGAGGGGCCGAAGCTGCGCGCCTACAGCGCGCGCGGCGGCGAGATCATCCCGGCGCTGATCAGGGCCGCCGAGGGCGCGAAGCGGTCGGTGAAGGACATCCAGCTCCGCGAGCCGAGCCTCGAGACCCTGTTCATCTCGCTCACCGGGAGGACGCTCGATTGAGCCGCGCCGACGTCTCGAGCACCGACGCGCTGCCGCGGGTGAGCAGGTCGCGAGTCTTCCTGGCGCTGCTCCATCGCGACATGCGTGTCGCGCGGAAGGAGCTGCACTGGTTCCTCATCCGGACGACGCTGCAGCCGATGCTGTTCATCATCGTCTTCGGCTTCCTCCTGCCGCGAATGGGATTCATACGCGGCGCGTACACGGCCACGCTGCTGCCGGGGATCCTCGCCGTGAGCCTCACCTTCGCGAGCATCCAGTCGGTGGCGCTGCCGATGGTCCAGGACTTCGGCTGGACACGCGAGATCGAGGACCGCCTGCTCGCGCCGGTGCCGACGCGGCTCATCGCCGGGGAGAAGATCGCCGCCGGAGTGATCCAGGGGATGATCTCCGCGCTCTTCGTCCTCCCGATCGCGCGGTTGATCATGGGTCCCATCCCGGGGCTCACCATCGCGTACTTCCCGCTCGTGCTGCTCATCGTCGTGCTGGGCGCGGCCGCGTTCTCCGCCTTCGGTCTCCTCCTCGGCACCGCGATCGCGCCGCAGCAGATCGGGCTGATGTTCAGCATCATCATCGCGCCGATGCTCTTCTTCGGGTGCGCGTACTATCCGTGGGCCGGACTGAGCGCGGTGCCGTTCATGAAGTACGCGGTGCTGATCAACCCGCTCGTCTACGTCGCCGAGGGGATGCGCGGCGCGCTCACGCCGACGGTGCCGCACATGCCGATCCCGGTGACGATCGTCGCGATGATCGTGATCGGGCTGGTGTTCTGGTTCTTCGGCATCCGGAGCTTCGAGCGGAGGGCCATCGGGTGAGCGTCGAGCGCGAGGCGGCCGTCCGCCACGAGCCGCCGCACGCCGATCCGATCGCGCGATTCCGCGCCCTGCTCGCCGAGGCAGCCGCGCTCGACCCGGCCTGCGTCGCCGAGCCGACCGCGTTCGCGTTAGGCACCGTCTCCCCCGACGGGTGGCCGGCGGTGCGCATTCTGCTCCTCAAGGCGGTGGACGAGCGCGGCTTCGTCTTCTACACCAACTACGAGAGTCGCAAGGGACGCGAGCTGCTCGCGACGCGTCGCGCCGCCATGTGCTTCCACTGGCAGCCGCTGGAGATCCAGGTGCGCGTCGAGGGCCCCGTCGAGCCGGCGAGCGAGGCCGAGGCGGACGCGTACTTCGCCTCGCGGGCCCGCGGGAGCCAGATCGGCGCCTGGGCCTCGCTCCAGAGCCGCCCGATCGACCCGCCGCGCGAGCTCGAGGAGCGCGTCGCGGAGTTCGAGCGCAAGTTCGAGGGGACGACCGTCCCGCGCCCGCCGCACTGGGGCGGGTTCCGTCTCGTGCCGCGGGCGATCGAGTTCTGGAAGAACATGCCGAGCCGGCTGCACGTGCGGCACCGGTATACGCGGACGGGGGACGGCTGGAGCGTGGAGACGCTCTATCCTTAAGCGGGGGGATGCGGGGTCACGGGAACCAGCGATGCGCGGTGTCCGCCTGCGGCGGGAGACCGCGATGCGAGATACGGGATGCGGGAAACTACCTGATCGGACGAAGGGCCGACGCGCGGCGCCGAAGGCGCCGCAGTCGGCCCTTTCCGATTGATGCGGTTTCTCGCATCCGCGCATCCCGTATCGCCGTCTCGCGGCCGCGCCAAAGGCGCGCCGCCCCCTCGCATCGCTGGTTCGCCTGCACCCGCATCGCCCTTTCGACGGAACCCGCATCCCCCCGCCCTCCGCCGAACCGCGCTACTTCTCCGCGAACCGGTAGAGCATCTCCTTCTGCCCCCGTACCATCCCGAATTCCTCCCTCGCGATCCGCTCCTGCAGCGCGAGGTCGGTCTCCAGCGCGCGCTTCCGGCGTGTCAGCGAGTCCACCGCGCGCTGCAGGGAGTCGATGCGCGCGACGAGCGCGCTCCGCCGCGCCTTCTGGCGAAGCAGGTCGGACGTCCCGTACTCCCCTCCCTGCACCGCGAAGACGATCGCCGCGAGGAGGATCGCGGCGATCGTCAGGCGCTTCAGCATCTCACGCCACCGTGAGGCAGACCGACGACGTCAGCCCTGCAGCCCATAGATGGCTCCGCCCGGATACTCGGCGACGTCGCCGAGCTCCTCCTCGATGCGCAGCAGCTGGTTGTACTTCGCGACGCGATCGGTGCGGCTCGCGCTGCCAGTCTTGATCTGGCCCGCGCCGGTCGCGACGGCGAGGTCGGCGATGAAGGTGTCCGCGGTCTTCCCCGAGCGATGGGAGATGACGCTCAGGTAGCCCGCGGCGCGCGCCATCTCGATCGACTCGAGCGTCTCGGTGAGCGTTCCGATCTGGTTCACCTTGATGAGGATCGCGTTGGCGACGCCGTTCTCGATCCCGCGGGCCAGGCGCTGGGTGTTCGTCACGAACAGGTCGTCGCCGACGAGCTGGCAGCGGTCGCCTAACGCGCCGGTGAGCTCCTCCCATCCCTTCCAGTCGTCCTCGGCGAGGCCGTCCTCGATCGAGACGATCGGATACTCCTCGAGCCAGCGGCCGTAGAGGTCGATCATCCCCTTGGCGTCCTTCGTCCCGGCGCCGCTCTTCTTGAAGGTGTAGCTCCCAGCGCTGAACAGCTCGCTCGCGGCGACGTCGAGCGCGAGCGCGACCTGCTTGCCCGGCGCGTAGCCCGCGCTCTCGATCGCCTCGATGATCACGCGCAGCGCATCCTCGTCGTCCTTCAGGTCGGGCGCGAAGCCGCCTTCGTCGCCGACGTTGGTGCCGAGCTTCCGCTTGGTGAGCACCTTCTTCAGCGAGTGGAAGACCTCGACGCCCATGCGCAGCCCTTCGCTGAAGGTGTCGGCGCCGACGGGAACGATCATGAACTCCTGAAAGTCCACGGTGTTCGCGGCGTGCGCGCCGCCGTTGATGATGTTCATCATCGGCACCGGCATCACTCTCGCCATCGGTCCGCCGAGGTAGCGATAGAGCGGCATCCCGAGCTCGCTGGCCGCGGCGCGCGCGCTGGCGAGCGACACGGCGAGCATCGCGTTCGCGCCGAGGCTGCCCTTGTTCTCGGTGCCGTCGAGCTCGAGGAGCGCGTGGTCGATCCCGATCTGGTCGGTGATGTCGAAGCCGTTCAGCGCCGGGGCGATGCGCTCCTCGACGTTCTGCACGGCATTGCGAACACCCTTGCCCAGGTAGCGCTCCTTGTCGCCGTCGCGCAGCTCGAGCGCCTCGTGCTCGCCGGTGCTCGCGCCGCTCGGCACCGCGGCGCGTCCCATCGTGCCGGTCGTGAGGATGACGTCGGCTTCGACGGTGGGATTGCCGCGGCTATCGAGGATCTCGCGGGCAGTGATGTCCAGAATGGTCGACATGTGGTCTGGCTTCGACAGTGCGATGTGGAATGTGGAACGATGCGTGGTGAACTGCGCGACGCGCTTACAGGAACGACGTCTCCTTCTCGGGGCGGTCGCCTTCCTTCGCGACGGCGTACTCGCTGGTCGCGACGCCGTACTCGTCTCGCAAGGCGTCGGCCATCCGCGACCAGACGAGCTCCATGAGCTGGGCGCGCTGATCGTAGCTCCAGCCTTCAGTCGGGACGTGCTCGAGGAAGTGGAGATCCACTGTTCCCGAGCGCACGCGGAAGGACCCCTTCGGCTGGACCGCGATCGTGCCGTGAACGATCGTCGGGACGATCGGCGCGCCGGTGCTGATCGCGAAGACGAACGGCCCCTTCTTGAAGGGGCGAAGATGGTAATCGCGACCGCGCGTCCCCTCGGGGCAGACGACGACGCTGCGTCCCTCCTTCACCTGCGCGGCGGCGTCCTTGTAGGTGTCGAACGCCGCGCGGCGGTTCGCGCGCTCGATGAAAACGATCCCCGCCGCGCGACAGGCGCGGCCGAAGATGGGAAGCTTCTCGAGCTCCGCCTTCGCGACGAAGGTCGCGCGCGGGAGCACGCTCGCCAGCGCGAAGATGTCGAACCAGCTGATGTGATTCGCGACGTACACCGCCGGCCCATCGCGCCGGATGCGTTCGGCGTTGTGGAGACGGATCTTCACTCCGGCTACGCGGCAGAGCGCCGTCGCCCAGGTCCGGATGGCCCACTGATAGACGCTGTGCGGCCCATCCTGCACGCCGAGCAGCGACGCGACGATGACGAGGGTGCCGAGCGGCGGGGTGAGGACGAGGATCGCGAGAGCGACGAGGATGGTGCGCATCAGCTCGAAAGGTGATCGTGTCCCCTCTCGTTCGCAACGCGCGCGCCCTCACCGACGATCTCTACCGAGGGCGAGCCTCCACCATGCGGCGCCGTGGCGCGGCCGATCGGGGTCAGCGCCACGCCATGCGCCGCGACGAACGCGGCCGCGTCGAGCTTCCGCGATGCGACGACGAGCTCGTACTCCTCCCCGCTTCGCAGCGCACGCTCACGCGCGACGCCCTCGGCCACCGGGACGCGCGCCGCGTCGAGCTCGAGGCGGACGCCGCTCGCCGCTGCGAGGTGGGCGAGCTCGGCGAGCAGGCCATCCGATACATCGATCGCGGCTGTCGCGCCGTGCGTCGCGAGCCAGCGTGCCTCGGCGATGCGCGGGATCGGCCTGGCGAAGCGCTCGCGCTGCGCGGGGGACGGAGCACGGCCGGCGACGAGCGCGTCGAGCGCGGCGCCGCTCGCGCCGAGGGTGCCGGTCACGTAGAGCACATCGCCGGGGCGCACGCCGGAGCGCGGCAGTGGATGCTCGACGGCGCCGAGGACGGTGACGGTGAGGGAGAGCTTCGCGCCGCGGGTGATGTTCCCGCCGACGATGGGCGTCTCGTAGCGGGAGGCCGCTTCGCCGACGCCGTCGGTGAGGTCGTGCAGGGCGGCACGCCAGTCCTCGGGGATGGCGAGCGCGCAGACGAGTCCGAGCGGAGTCGCGCCGACCGCCGCGAGGTCGCTCAGCGCGGCGACGGTGGCGCGGTAGCCGATCTCGGGCGGCTCGAGCCAGCCGCGCCGGAAGTGCACATCCTCGACGGAGCTGTCGGTGCTCACGGCGAGCTGCTGTCCAGCGGGGACGTCGAGCAGCGCCGCGTCGTCGCCGATCCCGCGTGCGCGCGGTCCCCAGCGGCGCAGCATCTCGCGAATCGCGTCGAACTCGGCGCCCGGGCCTAACGGCGTGTCGCGGAGCGTCATCGCGGGAGCCCGTCCTCGCCGCGGCGCAGCCGCACCAGGCCGGCGGCGGTGCCGAGCCAGGCGACGCCGGGCGCGAGGACGATCGCGCGCACCTCGGCGCCGCCTAACGGCAGCGGATCGACGGAGCCGGCGGGGGCGAGCGGCACCGGCACGGCGGCCCGCGTGGCGAGAGTCACGGCGAGGACGCCACTGGCGCCGCCGATCCAGAGGGTGCGGTCGTCGGCCGCGAGCGTGAGGATCCGTCCGATCGCCGCCGTGGGTAGCGTGAGGCGCTGCACTGCATTCCCGGTGAGGATCGCGACCTCGTCGGCGGTCGCGGCGGCGAGCCCATCCCGCACGAGCGCCAGCGCGACGATCGGACCGCCCGCGGGGACGGGACGCGCTACACCGATCGGCTTTCCATCCAGGAGCGTGACGACGCCGTCGCGCGTTCCCGCCCAGATGGTGTCACCCGCCGCGGCGAGCGCGTAGACAGGCGCGAGAAACGCATCAGCGGCGACCCCGGCCCGCGGTGGCGCGCCGTCCCACGGGAGCACGCGCACGCCGCGCTGCGTGCCGACCGCGCAACCATCACGCGTCGCGACGGCGACGCCCGCGGGGTCGTACACGGCGCGCGAGACCGTCGCCGGGAGCATCGCCGACGCGCGAGCCGGGAGCTCGATGAGCCCAGCGCCCTGCGGACCGGCGATGCAGAGGGTGCGACCGCGGAGCGCGATCGCGTACACCCCGCCCACCTGCGAGGCGAGCGCGTGCCAGCGCCAGCGGGCCAGGTCGTCGCTGCCCTCGGTCACGAATCCCGCGAAGCCGCCGGTGGCGTCGGTGGATGCCTCGGCGGCGACGATGCCATCGGCGGCGCGCGCGAGCGCGAGGACGACGCCACCGCGCAGCCCGAACGCGAGCTGCTCCGTCCGGTGGAAGTCCGGATCCACATGAAAGACACCGCCACCCGCGGTGCCCAACCATACATCGGACCTCGTTCCGCCGCGGGTCGCCGAGATCACCGGCCAGCTGCGCAGGGCGTCGTCGCGAGTGAGCAGCGGGTCGTCGATCGCGCGGCGCACGGCGGGGTCGCTCGCGTCGGTGACGTCGGCGAGCCGCTCGGGCGGCGGAAGCTCGGAGGGCGCGACCGGACGCGCGGCGCCGGTAGCGCCGACGATCCACCAGCGGTCGGTGAGCACGAAGGCGTTCGCTCCCCCTCGCTCGACGCGGATGCTGCGCGGCTCGCCGCCGATCCAGCTCGCCGTCGTCGCGCCCAGATTCGGGCTGAGGACGAAGACTCGCCCACTCGTCGCGATCCAGACGGCGTCCCCGATGAGATTCGTCGCCGCGAGCACGCGCGCCGCGCGCATTCCCGGCTGCCGCAAGAGAAGGGGGATCGGCGGGAGCCAGCGCTGCGCGCCGCGGTCGAAGATGGCGACGCCGTCCTCCCCGACAAGGAAGGCGCGAGTGCCCGAGAGCGCGATCGCCGGCACCGTCGCGAAGGCGCCGACGCGCACGACGGCGTCGCGCGTCGCGATCGCGGCGAGGCCCGGATCGGCCGCGCCGTTAGGCGATGCCGCCGCGCAGGCGGCCACGCACGCCGATGCCGCGGCGACGAGGCGCGCCGCGGCGCGGCCGGTCACGGGGCGTCGCCGGCGGCGCCGAGGACGGCGAGGACGTCGCCGTCGAGCGGCTCGGGCCAGTGCTCCCAGACGTCGCTGATCGCGCGTGTGACATCCTCGAGGGTGATCCCGCGGATGGTGTGCCGCATCCCGCGCGCCAGCTCCGCGGCGCGACCGTGCGCCCACGCCGCGCACGCGGCCGCCGCGTGGGGGTCGTCCTCGCGCTGCGCGAGCAAGGTCGCCGCGATGCCCGCGAGCAGGTCGCCGCTTCCGGCGACGGCGAGCGCCGCGTTGCCGGTGCCGGTCACCAGCCGGCTGCCGTCCGGGGCGGTGATCACCGTCGGCGTCCCCTTGGTGATGACGACGGCGCCGGTGGTGCGGGCGACCTCCGCCGCGGCCTCGAAGCGCCGCACCAGCACCTCGCTCGTCGACGCGCCGAGCAGCGACGCGAGCTCGGCGGGGTGTGGAGTGAGGATCGCCGGCCGGCCGCCGAGCAGCGCGCCTAACGCCTGCGGCTCGCCCTTGAAGCAGGTGATCGCCTCGGCGTCGAGCACCATCGGGAGCCGGGTGGCGCGGAGGACGCGCTCGACCAGCTCCCGGCGGCCCTCGCCGATGCCGGGGCCCATGAGGACGACGTTTCCCCACTCGGCGATCTCCTTCGCCGCGCC
>DATAIN010000396.1:0-2861 GCA_036262635.1 Gemmatimonadaceae bacterium
ACATGAGCGAGCTCCTCGAGGGAATCGACGTCGGAGACCTTCTCCAGCGCATGCCGTCCAACCTGCGAGCGTCGCTCGAGACGCTGGAACGTGCCGGAGCGGACTGGAACGCCGTCGGGAGTCTCATGGCGGTCGCGCCTAACGCCGGCGTCGCGCTCACCGGCACCGGTCAGTGGACCGCCGAGCTGTGGGAATCGGTGAAATGGGAGTTCCGGAGCTTCCTCTGCACCGAGTCCGAGCGCTACGCGGAGCTGCGCGGGGAATGGGATGAGCTCAAGCGGCGGTCCCCATCGCTGGCGGTCGGATCGCTCGCGACGGTCATTGGCACGCAGCTCGGAACGGCGAGCGGTGTGGTCGCTCCGCTCGTGACCTGGCTGTTCGTCGTCACCCGGCGGATCGGCAGGGACGACGCCTGCCTGACGCTCTCCGCCGCGCCGGCCCCCCTCGCCGTCCAGCCGCGAGTGCCCCATGCCTAGAACGTCCTCGCTCCCGCGCACGCGGGTCGGCGCTCCGCCCCGCCGTCCGCCCGGGGCCGACCGTCCCGCGCCTCGACTCGGTGGGATGCGTGGAGTGGCGGCGCCACCGGAGCTGCGACGGCGCTCTCCCGACGCCGGACCCGTCGCCCCGGTGGCGGCAGCCGCCGCCGATCGCGTCCGGCTCGCGCTACGCAACGCGAAGAGGAAGCTACTTCAATCGCGGGAGAAGCTCGCGTCGAGCGCTACCGCGCTGCGTGAGCGGCTCGCGACGCGGCGCCGATCGATTTGATCGCGACTCAGGGCGTGATGCCGAGATCCCGCATCCGCCGCATGACGCGCGGATCGTTCGGCCGCTTCACGAGCGCGGCCCGGAAGCGGGTGGTCGCGCGGTCCTTGTCGCCCGCCTTCAGGTAGACCTCGGCCATCGTCAGGTCGACGTCGGCCGAGTTGGGGAAGAACTCCTGGTTCACCTCGAGCAGGCGGATCGCATCGGCGGTCCTGCCGCGCATCGCGAGCGACAGCGCGAGGTCGTTCATCGGACCTTCGCGGAAGTCGTAGCGGCCCGAGATCATCTCGCCGCGAAGCTGGCGATAGCGCGCGATCGCCGAGTCGATCCCGGCGCGCTCGATCGTCTCCGCCATCATCGCCTCGGTCGTCTGCGGAAGCGGCGAGCCGTGATGACAGGTGGCGCAGGTGATCCGGATCGGCGGGTCGTGCCTCACGGCGAGCGTCGGGAGCACCGCGCGGTTCAGGCTGTCCGCCATGCGGATCATGAAGCGCGCGGTGAGCTTCGTCTGCTTGTCGTCGAGCGCCGGGCGGAGCCGCTCGCGCGGACCGCCCCCTGCCGGTGCGCCCGGCGGCGGCGCGGGCGCCGCCTCGGAGACGTGACAGTACTGGCAGTTCACGCCGAGCGCGTTGGTGAAGCCGCGCATGATGCCGAGCAGCGAGTCACGGGGAATGTCCTTCGGGAACACCTTGAGGTTCTCGAAGGGGCGCTCCTGCTGGCCGCCGGGCCCGGGCTGCTGGGCCTGCGCAGCCCGTCCCGCGAGCAGCGCCCCGATCAGGAGCGCGGTCGCCGGGCGAAGCAATGCGTGAGCGCGCGTCGTCGTGCCGTCCGTCATGCGTGTCGTCTCCCCGCGTCTGGTGTGAATGCTCGATGCTCGCCTAACGCGTGCCGGCCCTCGGCTCCCCCCGCGCGCTGCTCTCGAACGTCGCCGTCAGCAGCCCGAAGAGGAATGCGTCGCCCTTCGCCTCCGAGTTCCGGAAGACGAGCACCACGTCGTGCACTCCCGAGGTCGGCTGCAGCGCGACACGAAGGATCACGGGGCGGGGCGTGCTGTCGCTCGTCGCGCGGATGACGTCGCTCTCGCCGAGCAGCGTGCCGTTCGCCGAGTCGGCGCGGATCTCGACCTTGCCGCCGAGCGCCTTGTACTGCGACGGTGCCACCGCGGAGAGCACCACCGCCGACACCCCGGTGAGATCGAGCTGCTTGAGACGGGCCGAGGATCCGGCGCGGCTCACGACCGTGATGTCCACCGGGATCTGCTCCGCCTGCTGCTTCTGCACTCCCTCCGACAGCTCGCCGCTCGCCACGACGACGCTCGGCGAGCGGAGCACCACCGACTGCTCGCGCGAGATCGCCGGCATCCCGTTCGCGCCGCGATCGGTGTACGCCGCGCGCAGCACGAGCACCTCTTTCGGCGCGCTCCCCGATGCGGTGGAGGGGGTGTACGACCCGCGCGTCGGCAGCGAGGGGACCGTCTTCTTCGTGTCGGCGAGGCTCAGGATGTAGGCGACCATCTCCGACGCCTGCTCCTCGGTGAGCTGCGGATGCGCCGGCATCATGACCTTCCCCCAGACTCCCGAGCCACCGCCGCGGACCTTGCGCACGAGCCGCGCGGTCGCGGTGCTGTCGCCGTGGTACTTCTGGGCGACGGACGCATACGTCGGCCCGATCGACTTGCGGTTCCACTGGTGGCAGGAAAGACAATCGCTCCCCTCGATCATCTTCCGCCCCGCCGCGTGCGAGACGGGCTGCGCGCCAGGCATCTCACCCGCCGGCGCTCCCGACTCGGCGGCTGGCGGCGCGGCGCCATCCTTCAGATAGTTGGCGCTCACGACGACGCGGCTCGCCGGGATGCGCCCGCTCTGCAGCGAGCCGTCCTCGCGGTCGGTGACGCGAACGGCATAGCGCACCGGCACGCCGGGGAAGAAGAAGGTGCGGTTCCCGCCGACGACGTCCACCGCGACCTTCGGCGGCTCGTTCCCGGCGACGATCTGGAGCTGCGAGGTCGCGCTCGCGCCGCTCGGATCGGTCGCCGTGAGCGAGGCGGTGTACGTCCCGGCCCGCGTGAAGGTGAAGGTCGGATCCGGATCGGTGAGCGT
>DATAIN010000397.1:0-2944 GCA_036262635.1 Gemmatimonadaceae bacterium
GGGTTCATCACGCCGAACTTCCGCAACGCGTACAGCTACCTGCAGGCGTCGACCAGGCATTCGGTGACGACCTTCCAGGGACTGGGGACGCTGGAGGAGCGGGGAGCCGCGTGGTTCTTCCTGCGCTGGCTCGCCGACCAGAAGGGGGAGCAGGTCTTCCGGCAGCTCGTGCAGACGACGCGGCGCGGGGCGGACAACGTCTCCGCGGTCGCGGGTGAGCCGTTCGCCGCGCTCTTCGGCGACTTCGGGATCGCGACGTACACGGACAGCATCGACGGTGTGCCGCGGAGCTCCGTGCCGCAGCGCTATCGCTTCACGACGCGCAACACGCGGCAGGTCTTCGCGCGGCTCTTCCCGATCAGGCCGAATCCGATCTCACCGATCGCGGTCGGGTGCGCGAGCGCCTCGACGCAGGCGATGGTGCCGGGAACATCGGCGTACTACCTCGTCGGCGGAGCCGCCGGATGCAGCTCGACGCGGCTCGACCTGACCGCCGAGGGAGGCACCGCGCTGGCGACGGCGCTCCAACCGCAGCTCGCGATCTTCCGCCTGCCCTGAGCGCTCCGCACGGCGGCACCACCCGGCACAGACGCATCGCGTCGCAGCTGCGGAAGTGGCGCCGCCCCGTGGGCCGCGCCGCGGGGTGGACCTTCGGCGTGATCGTGCTGCTGCTCGTCGCGCTGCCGACGGGACGCTACCTGCTGCGCGCGGCGTGGGAGGAGAGCATCATCCTGCTGGCGCGCCGGCCGATCACGGACGTCATCGGGGACGATGACACCGATGCAGCGACGCGGACGAAGCTGCGCGTCGTGCTCGCGGCGCGCGCGTTCGCCGCCGACTCGATGCACCTGCGCACCGGGGACAGCTTCACGGAGTACACGCGGCTGCGGCGGGACACGCTCGTGCTCGTGCTGTCCGGCGCGTACCGCGACCAGCTGAAGCGCTACACCTGGTGGTTTCCGGTCGTCGGCCGCGTCCCGTACAAGGGCTTCTTCGACTTCGGCGCGGCGCGCGTGGCGCGGCGCCATCTCGCGGACGACGGCTTCGACACCTCGCTACGGCCGGCGTCGGCGTTCAGCACCCTCGGCTTCTTCAACGATCCCGTCGTCTCGACGACGCTGGCCGGCGACTCGCTCGAGCTGGCGAACACGGTCATCCACGAGCTGACGCACAACACGTTCTACGCACCGGGGCAGGCGGTCTTCAACGAGTCGTTCGCGAACTTCGTCGGGTCGCGCGGCGCTGCCTGGTTCTTTCGCGGCCGCAGCTCGTTCGACGCCGCCGAAGAGGTCGAGGCGCGGTGGGAGGACGAGAAGACGCTGGGGCGCTTCTGGACCGCGCTGCACCACGAGATCGACTCGGCGTTCCAGGCCCATCCCGGCGACGACGGCGCGGCGCGCGCCGCCCGGCTCGCGGTGCGGGACACGATCTATCGCCGGGCGCGCGTGCAGCTCGTGGACAGCCTTGGTCCGAAGCTGCGGACCATCGGCCCGCGCTACCTGGAGCGCGTCGCGCTGGACAATGCCGCGCTGCTCGCGCGCCGCGTGTACCTCACCGATCTCGACCTCTTCGACGCCGTGTACGCCCGCGAAGGGCGCGACCTGCCGCGAACGGTCGCACGCATCGTCGAGCTGGCGAAGGGCGATCCGAAAGACCCGTACGAAGCCCTCCGCCGCTGGCTCGCCGCGCCGCGTTAGGCGCTAGGGCGAGAAGCGGCCGCGGAGCAGCGCCCGGAGGTCGAGCAGCGGCTGCTGCTTCGGCTGCGCGTCCGCCGGATCTGGCGCGGGCGGGCCGAGCACGACGCGCTGCATGTGCTGGCGCACGCCACGGTCGATGAAGCGCGAGAGCTGATCGATGGAGTACTCCGCGCCGCGCTGGGTCGCGTAGGCGTTGAGCGGATAGACCACCGCCAGCTCGTTGCGGGCACGCGTCATCGCGACGTACATCAGCCGCCGCTCCTCTTCCAGCTCGTCGTCATCGCCTAACGCGCGGGACGAGGGGAACCAGCCGTCGACCGCCCAGATGACGAAGACGGCGTCCCACTCCTTGCCCTTGGAGCTGTGGGCGGTGCTGAGGACGAGGTGGTCGTCCTCGCTGTCGGCGCCGGCGCCGAGATCCTGGGTACTCGACGGGGGCTCGAGGGTGAGCGCGGAGAGGAAGGCGCCGCGGGTGGGATAACCGGCGGCGATCGTCTGGAGCTGATCGAGGTCGGCGAGGCGCGGGTCGGGGCGGTCGTAGCGCTCGCGAAGGATGTCGTCGTAGAGGACGCGGATGCGCGCGATGTCGCGGGCGACGGCACCCTCGTCGGCGCCTCCCGCGGAGCCCTCGCCGGTCTGGGCGGACGGCGTATCGCGAAGCTCGCGGATCATCGTCGTGAGGGCGCCGTGCGCGGCACGGGCACGGGCCGGTGGAACGAAGTCGTCGAGCGCGGCGACGTCCCAGCCGCGGGCGAGGAGCGCGTGAATGGCGTTGTTGGCGGTCACCTCGCCGACGCCGGGAAGGAGCGTCAGGATCCGGAACCAGCTGATCTCGTCGCGCGGGTTGTCGAGGACGCGCAGGAACGAGAGGGCGTCCTTGATGTGCGCGGCCTCGAGGAACTTGATCCCGCCCCACTTCTCGAAGGGGATCTTGCGGTTGGCGAGCTCGATCTCGAGGTCGGCGGACATGTAGCCGGCGCGGAAGAGGACCGCGATCTCGCCTAACGGCGTCCCGTTCTCGTGCAGCTCGAGGACGCGATCGACGACGAAGCGGGTCTGCTCGTGCTCGTCGCGCGCGGTGACGAGCCAGGGCTTCTCTCCGCCACCGCGGACCGTCCAGAGCGTCTTGGTGAAGCGCTCCTGCGCGCGAGAGATGAGGGTGTTGGTGACGTCGAGGATGGGCTGCGTCGAGCGGTAGTTCTGCTCGAGGGTGACTACCGCAGTGCCGGGGAACTGCTTCGGGAACT
>DATAIN010000398.1:0-5701 GCA_036262635.1 Gemmatimonadaceae bacterium
ACGCGCGCCGTCGCGAGCGCGGGGCTGCACTTCGCGCCCGATCCCTCGAGCCAGGCGGCGTGCACCATCGGCGGCAACGTCGCCGAGAACGCGGGGGGGCCGCACTGCCTCAAGTACGGGGTCACCCTCAACCACGTCCTCGCGCTCACCGTCGTGCTCCCCGACGGCGAGATCGTGAAGCTCGGCAATCCCACCGGCGAGACGGAGGGCTACGACCTGCTCGGCGCCTTCGTCGGCTCGGAGGGCTGCTTCGGCGTGGTGCTCGACGCGACCGTGCGACTCACGCGCGACCCGCAGGCGGTGCGCACCCTCCTCGCCGACTTCTCCGACGTCGACGACGCGGCGCGCGCGGTCTCGGGGATCATCGCCGCGGGGATCGTCCCCGCCGCGCTCGAGATGATGGACAACGCCACCATTCGCGCGGTGGAGGCGAGCGTGTACGCCGCGGGCTATCCCACCGACGCCGCCGCGGTGCTGCTCATCGAGGTCGATGGGCTCGCGGCGGGGATCGAGGCCGACGCGCGGCGCGTCGAGGCGATCTGTCGCGAGGCCCGCGCGCGCGGGGTGCGCGTGGCGAGCGACGCCGACGAGCGCGCGCGGCTCTGGCAGGGACGGAAGAAGGCGTTCGGCGCGATGGGACGCGTCGCGCCGCACCTCGTCGTGCAGGACGCCGTCGTGCCGCGCACGAAGCTCCCCGCCACGCTCGCGACCATCCGCGCGATCGGCGAGCGGCATGGCGTGACGGTGTGCAACGTCTTCCACGCCGGCGACGGGAATCTCCATCCGAACATCCCCTACGACGCGACCGATCCCGACGAGGCGCGGCGCGTCGAGGAAGCGATGGGCGAGATCATGCGCGCCTGCATCGAGGCGGGGGGCACGATCACCGGCGAGCACGGCGTCGGTCTCGACAAGATCGGCTACATGCCGCTCGTCTTCTCGGAAGATTCGCTCGCGACGATGTGCCGGCTGCGCGAGGTGTTCGATCCCGAGCGCCGCGCGAATCCCGGAAAGGTCGTCCCGATGCACTCCTGTCGCGAATGGGGGCCGCGCGGGGTGAGCGCACCGCGTCTCGTCGCGGACGCCGCCCCCCTCGTGAGCGCGGCGAATGCGCGACGCGAGCCGCTGCGCGAGGAGACGGTGCGCATCTCCGAGGAGGTCCGCGCCGCGCGCGCCGCGCGGACCCCGATCCGCATCGTCGGCGCGGGGACGTGGCTCGACGCGATGCATCCGGTCGCGGCGGAGCGTCGGCTCGAGCTGCGCGACGCCGACATCGTCGAGTACGTCCCCGGTGATCTGACGATGACGGCGCGTGCCGGCGCGCCACTCGCCGCGCTCGACGCCGCGGCGCGCGCGAACGGTCAGTGCATCGGCCTCGATCCCTTCGGCAGCGCCGAGGGTACGCTCGGCGCGACGCTGGCCACGGCGTCCGCCGGACCGCTCGCGCACGCCTTCGGCACGCCTCGCGACAACGTCCTCGGCGTCGAGCTGGTGACGGGCGAAGGGACCATCGCGCGCGGCGGTGGGCGCGTCGTGAAGAACGTCGCGGGCTTCGATCTCACCCGGCTCGCGATCGGCGCCTGGGGAACGCTCGCCGTGATCACCGAGGCCACGCTCCGTCTGCGTGCCCTTCCCGAGCAGGAGCTCACCGTCGCCCTCGCGCTCGGCGAGCGGCCGACCGCGATCGCCGACGTGCTGATGCGGCTCCGCCAGCTCTCCCTCGCCGCCTGGGCCCTGGAGGTCGTGGACGGCGCCGTCTCGCGCGCGTTAGGCATCGCGGACCGGCCGGTGGTCCTCGCGCGGCTCGCCGGCAACGAGCCGCTCGTCGAGGCGCAGCGGCGTGAGCTGGCGACGCTCGGTGACTGCGCGCCGATCGACGCGAGCGTCTGGACGCGCCTTCGTGCGATCGAGCCACAAGGCGCGGCGGTGGTGCGCGTCTCGACGCTTCCCGCGGCGCTCCCACCCCTGCTCGGTGACGCGCTCGCCCCGCAGGCGCTCGCCGCGCAGACGCTGCTGCATGCGACGCTGTCGCGCGGAGTCATCCGCTGCATCCTGCCACCGCACGCGCTCGGCGTGCTCACGGAGCTCGTCGCGCGCACGCGCCAGCACTTCGCCGCGCCGCGCACCTGGATCTGGGAGAAGCTGCCGCGCGAAGGTGCGCCGACGCGCGCCGACTCTCCGGTGAGCGACCGGCTCTCGCGGCGCACGCGCGACGCGTTCGACCCGGATCGCGTGCTCAACCCCGGGATCTTCGGCGAGGGCGCAGCGTGAAGGACGCGTCCACGAGCACGGTCGGGCGCTCAGCGCTCGGCGCCCGGCACTCGGTCCTCGGCCAGGCGCCGAACGCGGACCCGCGGGTGCCCGACGCCCAGCGCGTGATCTGCGCGGTACCCGGCACACCGCTCGATTTCGCCAAGGCGGGAATCGACGCCTGCGTGCACTGCGGGTTCTGCCTCCAGGCCTGCCCGACGTACCTCGCGCTCGCGGACGAGAACGACAGCCCGCGCGGCCGCATCCTCCTCATGCGCGCGGTGGTCGAAGGCTCGCTCGCGCCCGACGATCCGTCAGTGCGCACGCACATCGACCGCTGCCTCGGCTGTCGGGGCTGCGAGACCGCGTGTCCCTCCGGCGTGCCGTACGGGCATCTCCTCGAGGCGACGCGCGCGACGATCGCCGGGAAGCATCCGCTCGTCGCGCGACTCGTGCTGTGGGTCTTCCGGAAGGAGTGGGCGCTCCGTCCCGCGCTCGCCGCGGCGAAGCTGCTGCGGGCGACGCGCCTCCCCGCCGTGCTCGGGCGGATGCCGGGGAAGATCGGCTTCGCGATGGCGATGCTCGACTCGACGCGGCCGGCCGTCCAGCGCGAGACGTATGCGCCGGCGAGCGCGGGAACGCGCGGCAGCGTCGCCGTGCTGCTCGGCTGCGTGATGGAGGGGCTCTTCGACGAGACCAACCGCGCGACGGAGCGCGTGCTCGCGGCGAACGACTGGGCCATCACCGCCGCGCCGGGCCAGCGCTGCTGCGGCGCGCTGCACGCCCACGCGGGCGATCTCGACGCGGCGCGCGAGCTCGCGCGCGTGAACATCGACGCCTTCGAGCGGAGCGGCGCCGAGACCATCGCCGTGAACGCGGCGGGGTGCGGCGCGATGATGAAGGAGTACGCCCAGCTCCTTGCTGACGATCCGGTGTACGCCGAGCGCGCGGCGCGAGTGAGCGCGCGGGTGCGCGACGTGAGCGAGCTGCTCGCCGTCGCCGGACCGGCGCGCGGTGGATCGCTCCCGCTCACGGTCACGTACGACGCGCCCTGCCATCTGCTGCACGCCCAGCGCGTCGTCGCCCCGCCGCTCGCCGTGCTGAAGTCGATTCCCGGCCTGACGATGGTGCCCCTCGTCGAGAGCGACCAGTGCTGCGGCGCGGCGGGGATCTACAACCTCGTCGAGCCCGAGGTGTCGGGCGCGGTGCTCGAGCCGAAGCTCGCGCACATCGCGCGGACCGGAGCGAGCCTCGTGGCGACGGGAAATCCGGGATGCCTCATGCAGATCGGCGCGGGCCTCGCGCGCACGCGCAGCGCGGTACGCGCGGTGCATCCGGTGGATCTGCTCGACGCGTCCTACGCCGCGCGCGAGCGCGACGGCACAGCGGAGGCCCGGTGAGCGTACCGCGCGCCGTACTGATGGAGCTCGAGGGCGTCCTCCTCGAGACGCGCGAGCCGCGGCGGCAGGCGCTCCTCCGCGCGCTCGCCGACGACGGCATCGCGTTGAACGCGCTCGACTACGACGACGTCGCGCACGGGTTGCCGGTGCGCGGCGCGGTGCGCGCCGCGCTCGCCGCGGTGGACGAGCCGATGGACGCGACCGGCGCGGAGCTGCTGGCGCTGCGCGCCGAGCGCTACTTCGCCGACTCGCTCGCGACGGGGATCCTGCTCACGGACGGCGCGCGCGAGGTGCTCGCGGGACTGCACGCCGTGGCGCGGCTCGGGCTCGTCACGCGCGCCGGTCGCCGCGAGGTCGAGCCGGTGCTCGACGCGGCGGAGGCGAGCTTCCTCTTCGAGTGCATCGTGACCGCGGACGACGTCCCCGACCACGCGAAGCCGGACCCCGCGTCGTACCTCTCGGCGATCGGGCGGCTGGAGCGGCGCCGGCCCATCGCGGCGCAGGAGGCGATCGCCCTCGAGGACGGGCGCGCCGGTATCCGCTCGGCGCACGGGGCGGGGCTGCGCTGCCTCGCGGTGGGCGACGTCCCGGCGTTCCGCGCCCTCGATGCCGACGGTTATCTTCCCACGCTCCGAGGGGTGACGCTCGAGGCGCTCGACGCGCTGAGCGGTGGACGGAGAGCGGGAGGGTGATGCGGTCGTTCAGCCCGAATCGCGAGGCGGTCGGAGAGCTCGGCGACATCGACGGGCGTCCGGTCGTGCTGCACTACGGCGACATCGCGGCGGAGTACGCCGCGCTGCGCACGGGTGCGCTGCTCGTCGACCGGACGCATCGCGGACGCATCCGGCTGCGCGGCGAGAAGGCGCGCGAGGTGCTCGCCGGTCTGGTGACGAACGACGTCCTCACCCTCGAGCCCGGACAGGGCGCGTACGCCGCGGCGCTCACCCCGAAGGGGAAGATCGTCGCCGACGTCCGGCTCTTCGTCGAGGGAGAGTCCGTGCTCACCGACGCGCCGGCGCGCGCGTATCCCGGCTGGCTGGCGATGGTGCGGAAGTACGTGAACCCGCGCGTCGCGCCGTACGAGGACGAGTCGGCGCCGATGCACGACCTCTGCATCGCCGGCGCCAACGCGCGGCTCGTGCTCGCCGAGGCGATCGGCGCCCACAGCGCGACGTTAGGCACCTTGCCGCCGTACGGGCACATCGTCGCCGACATGGGGGGCGCGACGATCCTCGTCGCGCGCACGCCGGACGTCGTCAGCGATGCATACGACTGCTTCGTCCCCGCCGACGCGCACGACCTCCTCCGGACGAAGCTGATCGACGCCGGCGCGCGGCCGGGCGGGCTGGTCGCCTGGGACACGGCGCGCATCGAGGCCGGCCGCCCCGAGTGGGGGCTCGACATCGACGAGGCGACCATCCCGCAGGAGGCGAACTTCGACGAGCTGCACGCGATCTCCTACACGAAAGGATGCTACGTCGGGCAGGAGACGGTGGCGCGCGTGCATTTCCGTGGGCACGTGAATCGCCATCTGCGCGGTGTCGTCTTCGAGGGCGACGATCCGGCTCCGCGCGGCGCGCAGCTCACCGACGAGACCGGAAAGAACGTCGGCGACGTACGCAGCGGCGCGCAGTCGCCGCGGCTCGGCGCGGTCGCGCTGGCGATGGTTCGCCGCGAGGTCGAGCCGGGCACCACGCTCACGGCGACGTGGGACGGCGGGGCCCGCGAGGGACGGGTCGTCCGCCTCCCCTTCCCCGTCTGAACGGCGCGTGAGCAAGGTCGCCCTCGTCACGGGCGCCACGGGGCTCGTCGGATCGCATCTCGTCGAGCGCCTCGTCGCGGATGGGTGGACGGTCCGGGCGCTCGTCCGCGAGCCCCGCGCCGCGGCATGGACGCGCGAGCTCGGAGTCACCGACTTCGTGCAGGGCGACGTGCTCGACGCCACCGCGTTCACGGCGGCGGCGCGCGGCTGCGACACCATCTTCCACACCGCGGCGGCGATCACTCCCGCGGAGGCGACGTGGGAAGCGTACCGCTCGGTGAACGTCGGC
>DATAIN010000399.1:0-4694 GCA_036262635.1 Gemmatimonadaceae bacterium
GAGTGGTTCGCCCGGTTGGCGACGTTGAAGACGTCGAGCGTGATGAGCAGCGCGCCCTGTGGCGCGGCGATCTCCCTGGCGAGCCACTCCGACTATCAACCCGTCCAGAACCTTCTTCGCTTCACCGAGCCGACCGGAGACTACGCGCGTCGTCAGGCGCAGCTGGGGGTGCGTTATCGGTTCTGACTCGAACCACTCATCCGCCGGGCACCACTCCCATCGTGAAGTGCAGATCCCTCCTTCCCACCGGCCCGCTCTCGGCAACGGTGAACCCCGCGTCGCGCAGCAGCTCGGCGACGCGTTCCTGGGTGAAATGCCCGTGCCGGTGGAGGTGCCCGATCAGACCGCGCCGCTCGTTGCCCGATCGGCCGAAGTCCACCGCCAGGATGCGGCCGCCGGGCTTCAGCACGCGGCGCACCTCGCGCGCGCACTCGGCGCGTACCGCTCGCGGGAGATGGTGCAGCATCAGCGTCGAGAGCACGACGTCGAACTTCCGCTCGGGGAAGGGAAGCGACTCCGCGACCGCGGTCTCGAACACGACATCGACGCCCGCCTTCGCCGCCTTCTTCCGAGCCCGCGCGATCATCTCCGGAGACGCGTCGATCCCGCGCACGATCCCCGCGTCGCCGACGCGCCCCTTCGCGGCGATCGCGAGCGTGCCCGTGCCGCAGCCGATGTCGAGCACCGACTCGCCCGGCGCGAGGCGCGCGAGATCGAGCAGCCGCTCACGAAACGCGCGCTCGCGCCCGAAGGTGAGGAACCAGACGAGCGCATCGTACGCCCAGGCATGAGAGCGGAGGACGCGTCCCTTCGTGACCGGTGCGGCGGCGGTGTGAGTGGTCATATCCTGATGGACTGGTGCTTCAGTATTGATAACAGGAGCCATGGAGGACATGGAGGGGGTTACGGAAGCTGTTGCTCGTCCACAACCCCTCCATGCCCTCCATGCCTCCTGTCATCCAACGCAACCGCCGCTCTTGCATCGCGGCCCGGGCGCTGTAGTGTCAGGATGGTGCCCTGGCGGTGGAGGCGGGCCCGATGCTGCGGATCCTCACACTCGGCGGACTGACCCTCACCCGGTCGGACGAGGCCATCGCGGCGACGGAGCTGCGGTTGCAGGGAATGGGACTGCTCGCGCGCCTCGCGGTCGCGGGGGAGCGCGGAGTGAGCCGCGAGAAGCTCGTCGGCTGCTTCTGGCCCGACAAGGAGGAGCGCGCCGCGCATCACTCGCTCAGCCAGGCGCTGCACCGGCTCCGCCACGACCTCGGTGTCGAGCCGCTCATCCTCGGCACCCGCGTCCTTCGACTCAACCCCGCCCTCGTCTGGAGCGACGTCGGCGCGTTCCACGACGCGCTGCACTCGCGCGACGCGAAGCGGATGGTCGAGCTGCGCGCGGGGCCATTCCTCGACGGGATCTTCTTCCACGGACTCCCCGACCTCGAGCGCTGGATCGAGAGCGAGCGGGCGCGCATCGAGGAGCTGTATGCGAGCGCGCTGCGCACCCTCGCGATCGCGGCGGGCGCGGCGCGCGAGCACGACGCGGCCGCGCGGTGGTGGCGCAAGCTGCTCGAGCTCGACCCGCTCGACGGGCGCATCGCGCTCGAGGTGGTGCGCGCGCTGCACTCAGCGGGCGACGCGGGGGGCGCACTGCGCGAGGCGCGCCATCACCGCGCGCTCGTGCGCGCCGAGCTGCGGACGGAGGCCGACCCACGGATTCTGGAGATCATCGAGCGCGGAGCTCGCGCGATGCATGCCGCCGCGCTCGACCTGTACGACGCGGAGGCGCACCTCCACCTCGCCTGGCACTACATCCTCGAGGGGCGGGAGACGCGCGACAGCCGGCTGCGGATGCGCGCGCTGCATCACTGCCGCATCGCCGCCGAGCTCGATCCGACGCTCGCCGACGTTCCCGTCGCCCTCGAGTGTCTCGCCCGGCTCGAGGCTCCCCCTGACGCGAACGGCGGGGCGACCGCGGTCACCCCGCCCTCTCTCGTCTCCCGTCGCAGTGTTGAAGCCTACGCGGCGCCCGGAACTAACCCCAGCGCGGCGCCTCGTCCGGGCTGATCCCGAGCGTCAGCTTCGCGCAGAGCTCGTGGGTGAGCGCGGAGTTCGCCGGATGGATCCGCCCGAGCCGCGCGTCGCGGAAGAGCTGCTCGAAGGGGCCGCGCTTGAAGATCCCGAAGCCCCCGGCGAGATCGAGCGCGCGGTCCACCACCTTCCACGCGCCCTCCACCGCGTTGTACTTCGCGGCGACGATCCTGATCACCCAGCCCGCGCCTAACGGCAGCCCGTCGGAGTAGTCGCGCGCCACCCGGTCGAGCTGCGGCTCGATCGCCTCGAGGGCGAGCACCATCTCGGCGACGCCGTGCTGCACCTCGGCGTGGTACGACATCGGGCGCGAGAGGCCGAGCGAGCCCTTCTTCTTCACCGTCTCGACGGTGAGGTCGAGCGCGCGGCGCGCCATCCCGCAGTAGATGTTGCCGAAGCCGAGCAGCGCCCAGGCGAAGATCCCGAGCACGAACGCGTCGAGTCCGCCCGCGCCCGCGGGGACGACGCGCGCGATGTAGCGATCGGGAATGAAGGCATGATCGAGGATGGTGTCCTCGCTCTTCGTGGCGCGCATGCCTAACGTGTCCCAGGTCTCCCTGATCGTGTAGCCGGGCGTGTCGCGCGGCATGAATCCGTGCACGACCTTCGGGTGCGCGGGGTCGCTGGTGTCGAGCCCGTGCACGCCGAGGTAGGTCCAGACCGGGGTGAGGCTGCCGAAGGACTTGTGGCCGGTGAACGTGTAGCCGCCCTTCGCCGGCTCGGCCTTCGTCGTCGAGAGGAGGACGGGGATGTCGTTGCCGCTCTCGGCGTGCCCCGCGGCGAAGACGGCGCCCTTCATCGTCTCGGTGAGGATCCATTCGAGCGACCTGTCGCCGGCGCGCCAGAGGTCGGCGACGAGGCCGGTCCAGTAGATGTGCATGTTCACCGCGAGCGCAGTGGCCGGCGCGTAGTAGCCGAGCTGGCGCTGCTCGCGGCAGACGTCGGCCAGCGTGTAGCCGCGGCCGCCGAGCTCGCGCGGCACCGCCATGGTGAGGTAGCCCGACGCGCGCAGCTCCTCGAAGTCCTCCTCGAAGAAGCGATTCTCGCGGTCGTACTGCGGGGCGCGCTGCTGGAAGCGCTGCAGCATCTCGGGCGTGAGCACCGGTCCCTGCGGCTCCGCGGCGACGCGCGCATTGCCGGCGGTCGCGGTCGCGGAGCGTGGCTCGATACTGGTCGTCATGGAATCTCCTCTGGTTAGTGCTCGCCCGGAGCCAGCCGGATGCCCGGGTCGAAGAACATCATGTGTGGACCGGCCGGTCCGGTCGTGACCTTCTTCCGAACGTTGGTGAAGCTGACCCACGCGCTGCCGTCGGCGTTGTGGGGTGTGAGACTCCCCGAGACGGGATCCACCGCGAAGAGCCAGATGCCGTAGTCGTTGTTGCGAGGGGGACCGTAGCGCGGATCGTCGTCCCACGGGGTGAGCAGCGAGTTGGAGACGTAGAGCCGCCGGTTGTCGGGGCTCAGCCGCAGCATGTTCGGATGCGGGAGCGACACCGTCGCGCCGCGCACGGGATGGAGGGGATCGGTCACGTCGAACTGCTGCACCGTGTTCCCGAACCAGTTCGTGATGTAGAGGAAGCGGTCGTCGTACGAGAGCAGCATGTCCACCGGCAGCACGAGCCCGTCCGCCGGTCCGAGTATCTGCTGGAAGTCGTAGACGCCGTCGCCGTCGTCGTCATCGGCGAGCCAGACCGCGCTCGTGCCGGGCGTATTGATGAAAGCGCGCCGGACGCCCGGCCGGTCGATGAAGCGCACCTCGAGTGCACCGCTGTGCGCGCCGAGATTCGCGACCTGGATGACCTTCTCCTGCTTCAGGTCCCAGACGGCGACCTCGTCGCCGAGGCAGGTGGGCTCGATCCCGCCGCCGCAGAGCGCGGGCGGACCGAAAGTGGTGCTGATCCCGCGGTTCGCCTCGTCGAAGGAGTCGAAGTCGTACATGTACTTCGGCCCCAGGTCGCCGGCGCCGCGTACGGGCCCGGGACCGAAGGTCTTCTCGAACGCGCCGGTCACGTCGCTGATCTCCACGATGCCCCCTGGCTGCGTGGTCGCGGTGCCCGCGCCAATCATGGTGACGAAAGCCGTCCCGCGCGAGGTCGCGATCACGCTGTGCGGGATGATGTAGCCGCTGCTCGACGCGAGCTGATCGTTCACGGTGGTGAGCGTCATGCTCTTCCGGTCGTTGCCGATCGCGAAGACGTGGATGCGATTCGAGAACAGCCCGGGGACGATCAGGCGTTTCTGGTCGCCCGAGAAGCCGAAGTGGTGCAGCTCGTCACCGACGTTCGGCATGTCGACGCGGTTCACGATCTGGCCGAAGTCCTCGCGGCGCGGATCGGCGCCGACCACGGTCACGAAGTCGGGATCCGCGGTGCTCTTGGAGATCGTGGCGACGTACAGGTAGCGCTCGTGTCGGCCGCGCTTCTCTCCCTGGAATCCCGTGTCGTCGTCACGCTCGTCGGCGGACACGGTCGCTCCCGGCTCGGGGCGCGGCGCGATCGCGCCGTCCGTGCAGGACGCCACGCCGGCGAGCAGCAATGCAGCGAGCATCTGTCTCACGGCCTGCCTCCTCGTTCATGGGGATACACGAAGAGGCCGGAAACACGGGC
>DATAIN010000400.1:0-5131 GCA_036262635.1 Gemmatimonadaceae bacterium
GCATCGGCGGCACGCTCATGCTCGCGCCGAGCGTCTTCGCGGCATGCGGCGACGACGACGCCACCAGCCCGAAACCCAACCCGAATCAGGCGCAGCTCGACCTCAGCACGGACATCGGGATCTTCAACTATGCCTACGCCCTCGAGCAGCTCGAGGCGGCGTTCTACGGCGCGGTCGTCGGCGCGGCGAACTTCGCGACGCTCTTCACCGACGCGAACGAGCGCGAGCTCCTCACCGACATTCGCAACCACGAGGTCGCGCATCGCGAGTTCCTCCGTGCCGCGTTAGGCGCGAGCGCGATCCCCGATCTCGCGCTCAACGCGACGACGGTGAGCGCGCTCATCGCCGACCGCGCGACGATCCTGAAGAACGCGCAGACCTTCGAGGATCTCGGCGTCGCGGCGTACAACGGCGCCGGGAAGCAGCTCAAGGACGCGCGCAATCTGCTCGTCGCGGGGAAGATCGTCTCGGTCGAGGCCCGCCACGCCGCAGCGATCCGCGACGCGCGCGACACGACCGGCCGGCTCTTCGCCGGCGACGACGTCGTGAACGCCAACGGTCTCGACGTGAAGATGGAGCCCGCCGCCGTCCTCGCGCGCGTCACCGCGCTCAACCTCGTGACGACGCCGATCAGCGTGACCAAGGCGCCCTCCGACGCCGCGACGACCGACCAGGCCGCGCCCGCCGCGAGCTGACCCCACCACATCGAGGAGCATTCAACATCATGGAAACGCAGAACCACGTCCCGGTGCTCGACGCGATCGACCCGGAGCTCACGACCCGACTGATCAGCCGCCGCGACGCGATCGCGAAGGGAGCCGCGGTGAGCGGCACCGTCGCCGCCGGTCTCGCGATGGCCTCGGTGCCGGTCGCTCTCGCGGCGCTCGCGCGCGACGCCTTCGCCCAGGGCACGTTGCCGGCCGACATCAAGGCCGTGCTCGACTTCGCGCTCGCACTCGAGATCTTCGAGAACGAGTTCTACTCGGCGGTGCTCGGCACGAGCAGCTCGGCGGCGCAGAACACCGCCTTCGCCTCGGTACGCGCGAGCGTCACGGGTGCCGCGCTCGCAACGGTGCAGCAGATCCAGAAGCACGAGGCGGCGCACGTCGCCTTCCTCAAGTCGCAGGGCGCGACGAGCGCGCTGACCGCAACGGACTTCGACTTCACCGGCGGCAGGGGGAGCGGGAACGGACCGTTCAAGGCGGCGACGACGGATCTCGCGTTTCTTCTCACCGTCGCGCAGGGCGCCGAAGACACGGGAGTGCGCGCGTACAAGGGGCAGGCGGGAAATCTCATCGGCAACAACGACGCGACGCACAACGCCGTGCTCGAGGCGGCGCTGCGCATCCACTCGGTGGAGGCGCGTCACGCGGCGCGAATTCGCCGCATCCGCCGGCTGGCGGCCGGAGCGCCGGCGCAGGTGCGACTGAGCGGCACTATCCGCGGCGGGGGCGCGACCGCGGCGGGCGCGACCGGATCACCGGGCGCCGACGTCGTCGCGGCGTTCGACAAGATCTATGGAGGCGCGACGCCGGAAGGAAACACCACCCACGTCGTGTTCAACGGCTCGGCCGAAGCGTCGATCAATGCGGCGTCGCTCGGCAGTCTCCAGGGTGGCGCGGACGCCGTCAGCGAGGCGTTCGACGAGCCGCTGACGCGCGCCGAGGTCGTGGCGATCGTGCAGCCGTTCTTCATTCCGACGATCGCGTGACTCCGTCAGTCGCTGGCAGGCTTGCCCGGAGCCTGCCAGCGCCTGACGTCAACGCGCGCTGGAGGCCCGCGACTTTCAATCCGACCTCAGCGCCGCACGGCGACCACCGAGCCCGCGACCGTGCGATAGTCGGGCATCAGCACCCGCAGCCCGAGATTGGGCAGCGTTCGCGAGGTGCCCGCGGTGAGCTGGCGATTGTACTCCTTCAGGTACAGATCGAACGGGTCGCGCTCGTCGGCGTCGATGATCTGCAGATCGGTGTCCGACATCAGCAGCTTCCCGAAGGTGAGGTGGCCGCCGCGGAAGAAGATGTAGTTCCGCGCAGCCGAGTCGGGGCGGGCGTACTGCGCGAACACCGAGTCGTCGGGCAGCCGCACGAAGTCCTGCACGAGCTCATCTCCCTCGACGCGGATGTTCGCGAGACGCCCGTCGATCGCCGGCGGCGGGAGGATGACGGTCGGCTCGAGAAACAGATCGTCTCCCTTCACCGCCGCGCCCCGCGCGCCGCGGAGGTCGAGCAGCTTGTCGAGGTGCAGCCCGAGCGCGTGGAGCAGCTTCTGGCCGTTCACGCCGAGGATGCGCGTCCTCGTCGGATGAAGCCGGATGCGTCCGTCGGGCTCGAGCGAGAGCGACGCCGTCATCTCGAAGGGGAGATCGACGCCCTTGTGCATGATACCGCGCTGGACGAGCTGGTCGCCGGCGGTGTGCACGCGCAGATCGCGGAGCGGTGAGCCCCGGTACGCGAAGACGAACTCGTTGAGGAGCGCGCTCAGCGCGTCGCCCGACAGCGCGACGGTGCCTGACGTGACGCGAACCGTGAAGGAGGATTCGTCGTCCAGCACGGCGGCCCGATCGGCGCGCGTGGGCACGGCCTCGCCGCGCAGCGTGCGGATGCGGAGCGAGTGGGTGGCGTCGATGTGCAGGTCGACGTTCCGCATCTCGATCCAGAGGCGCTGATCGCGCGGTGTGCTCGCGGGCACCGCCGACGAGACGTGCGGGGTGGCGGGAAGGACCGCGGCGCTGGCGCCGCCGCAGGCCGCCAGAGCGGCCGCGAGGATAGACGCCAGCGGAGCGCGCGGCGGCCACCTTCGTCGAGCCCGCGGCGCGCGTCGTCCAGGCGGATGGCGGTCCATGCGACGCCAGTCCGCACGGGAGGTGCCGCGGATGCCCGCGCGAGGGCGGTAGCGGACGGGCTGGCGCGAAGTCGTGGGGGCGAACCACGGCTGCCGCGGGGCAACCGCGCGAGACCCGCTAGTGCCCGTGTCGATGATGGAGATCGGGATAGTGCGTCGTCGCGGGTGGAGGTCCGGAACCGCGAAGGGCGACGACATGCATCCTCCCTGCTACGTTGTGGACGCCGCGTCAGGCGCGCCGCGAACGGTCGGGAGCGCGCCGATGAACGGCTCCATGTGAATCAGCACCGCGGTCGCGGTCGGAAGGGCGGCGCGGATCGCCGCCTTCACCGCGCCGCTCAGCGCGTGCGCATCGCGAAGGGAGAGCGCGGGATCGGCCTGCACGTGAAGGTCGATCAGGTAGTCGAGACCGGAGACGCGAATGCGCAGGTGTTCCGTGGCGAGCACCCCGGGCACCGCATGCGCCGCGCGAAGCACGCGGCTCGCCACTTCACCCGTCGGCGCGCGATCCATCAGCGCATCGAGCGCGGGGCGCAGCATCAGCACCCCGTTGGCGGCGATCATGACCGCGGCGAGCAGCGCGGCCCAGTCGTCGGCGGACTCCCATCCGCTGCCGCCGTGCCAGCGCGCACCGATCAGCGCGATCGCGATCCCGATGCAGGCGGCGACCGAGGTGATCGCGTCCGATGCATGATGCCATGCGTCGGCCTTCACCGCGGCGCTGCCCACCTCGCTCGCGACCTTGCCGACGCGCCGCGCGAGCACGCCCTTGATGACGATCACGCCGATCGAGACGACGAGCGTGAAGGGCGCGGGGATGGAGTGCGGCGTGCGGATCTCGCGGATCGCCGCGACGGTGATCCCCGCCGCCGCGCCGAGGAGCATGAGCGCGACGACCGCCGCGGCCATCGACTCCGCCTTGCCGCGACCGAAGGGATACTCCGCGTCCGCGGGTCGCCGGGCGAGCGACAGTCCGCGCCAGACGATCATCCCGGCGAAGATGTCGGTCGACGACTCCACCGCGTCGGCGATGAGCACGTACGCGTTGCCGACGATTCCCGCGACCAGCTTCGCCAGCGCGAGGAGGGCGTTCACGATCAGCCCGGCGCGCGCGGCGCGGATGCCGCGCGCGATCCGCTCCTCCCGCGGCTGGGCAGCCGCCGTCATCCGACCCTGAAGCAGCAGCGCATCCCTTTCTCCCGTTCGCAGCAGCTCTCGACGGGCGCGTCGACGAAGGAGGTGAGCAGGCTCTCGACCGCGTTGCAGGCCTCCGGGTGATCGCGCGTCGCGGCGGCGAGTGGACAGCTGTCGCCGCGGATGACGAGCCGGTTCCGCTCGCGCGCGACGTGGGACAGTCCGCCGAGCTCGTTGAGCAGCATGCTCCCCTGCTCGGCGCGCTGCCGCAGCGTTCCGGTGGGGCGCGGCCGTCCGGCCATCAGCTCGCGCCCCACCTGACGCAGCAGCGCATCGAACTTCGCGGGAGTCAGCCGCGCCGCGAGCACGTGCAGGAGCTGGGTGAGGACGGGGACGTAGGCGCGCGAGTACTGCAGCTCGCCCTCGACGGTGAGGGCGTACACCACGGACGGTCGGCTGACGCCGGCGCGCAGGCCCTCACGCCGCACGATCCCGTCGCGCTCGAGCCGCGTCAGATGCGCCCGGACGGCGTTGCCGGTGAGCTGGAGCGTTTCGGCCAGCTCCTCGACGGTGCGCTCGCGCTGTCGGAGGAGGGTCGCGATGCGTCCCGCGGTGCCGCCCGGGAGTCGGGGCCCCGCGGGCGGATGGTCGTCGCGGCCGGAGCGCATGGGAGCGAGGAGCCTCAGGGAAGGGATCCGGAGCAGTTCTTGCAGATACTCAAGGAAATTCTTGACTATCGCCTGGAGATGCCGCCCGTGGCGCTGGGCCGCGGAGATGCAATCTGGCGAATGGCTCGCGATCCGCGAAGGAGGCGACGATGAACGATCCGCTGCAACGCGGGAGATTTCCGCAAACCGGGCGCCGCATGTGCTGGTCCCGGGGAATCGCCGCCGCGGCGGCGGCGTTCCTCGCCGGCTGCAACGCGTTCGGCACCGGCGCGCCGGCCCCCACCGAGGCGGAGCTGGCCTCGCAGGGGAAGACGGTCTTCCGCCACGATACGTTCGGCGACGAGACGTTCTGGACCGACACCCTGCGGATGCACGAGGCGATCGCCGGCGGGGTCAGCCCGAAGACCGCGCTCTCGGTAGGGCTCAAGGTGGATCTCGACACGCTGCCGCAGTCGGTGCGCGACGCGATCAAGAACGGCCAGGTG
>DATAIN010000401.1:0-2740 GCA_036262635.1 Gemmatimonadaceae bacterium
TGCTGATCGGAGAGGTGCCCCACCCTGCCGGACCAGATCCGGAAGAGCTCAGCGCCCTCTTACCGCTCGGGGCGCTCGTCTGTGCCGTGCGCTTGCAGGGTGTTGGCCACTTTCCGCACGAGGAGGCGCCCGCCCTCATCACCGAGCACATCACTCGAGAAGCGGCTTGGGCTTCGACGCCGGAGCGTTACGGGTGCGCGCCCGATCGCCAGCCGAAGATCGGCACGCGCCCTCGGGATATCGATTGAGCCGCACCGCGTTTTGAGCGGCGCTCAGAACCCCGCCGCCGCCCGCCGTGGCGCCACCGACGGGTCACCGACGTAGGCGAACCTGATGTTGCGCATGTACGTCCGCGCCACCCGCTGCACGTCGCGCGGCTCGACCGCGCGCAGCTCGTCCACGAACCGCTCGGCCGCGCCGGCGCTGCCGCGGTAGAGCACCGCGCGCGCGAGGAAGTTCGCCTGGGCGGCATTCGTCTCGTTGTTGAGGAAGTACTCCGTGATGAACTGCTGGACGAGCTGCTCGAGACCCTCGGGGTCGAGGGGATCGTTCTTCAGCCGCTCGACCTCGGCGTGCATCAGCTTCACGACCGTGTCCGGTTGCGTGGTGGTCACGTAAAGACCGCCCGCCGACGCCGCCCGCTCCACCAACGGCGCGTCGACCGCATACGTCAGGTTGCGGCGGCTCCGGATCTCGGCGAAGAGCCGCCCGCCGAGCACCGCCGTCGCGACGCGGAGCGCGGGGAAGTCGGCCGTGGACGCCGCCGGCCCTGCGTAATAGCCGAGGATGTAGTTCGTCGGCAGCTGCCGCGGGACGATCGTCAGGCCGGGAGCACCCGAGCCTGACGTCGGCGGCATCGTCCACTTGTAGTTGCCGGCCGGAAGGGTCGCGATCGTCGTCCGCACGAGCCGCTCGAGCCGCGGCCGGTCGACGTTGCCGACCACCACGAGCAGCATCCGCGACGTCACGATCTGCTCGCGCTGCCACTTCCTGAGGTCGGCGCGGGTGATCAACGATAGCGTCTCGATCGTGCCGAGCGGCTCGAAGGCGTAGGGATGCCCCGTCCAGAGCAGGCTGTCTGCGATGCTGGAGACGAGCGCGTCGGGGGAGTCGCGGCGCGTGCGGGCGTCGATCATGAGCTGCTCGCGGGTCCGTTCGACCTCGATCGAGTCGAGCCGCGGCGCCATGACGCGGTCGGCGAGCACCATCCATGTCGAGTCGAAGGCGTCCCGGAGCCCACGCGCGCCGATCATGGTCCAGTCGACGTGCGGCTCGATCACGAAGTCGCTGCCGAGCCGCGCCGTGAGGGCGCGCAGCGCCTCCTTGCCGAAGCGGCGCGTCCCACGCTCCGACGCGGCGAGGAGCAGCGCCTCGATCCCCTGATTCGCCGGGCCCAGCTCGCGCGTCCCGCCGAGGAGGTAGAGGTTCGCCGCGACGACGTCGCTCGCCGTGGACTGGCGGAGTACCACCTTCACGCCGCCGACGGTGAACTCCTGCGTCTCCTGGGCGCGCACCTGCTGCGGTGCGACGGCGATCTGCGCCGGGATAGCCATCGGTGTAGCGACGAGCAACGTCGCCGCCGCGAGGCGGAGCATCAGGCGCGCGCTCACTGGACGCCCTCCGCGGGCAGCAGGTCGCGGTCGGTGAGGCTGATGCGGCGCCGGCTCTCGGGATCGATCATCACGCCGACCACCCGCGGCTTGCCGACGATGTAGCGCGATGCGTACGACTGGAGGTCGCGCGTCGTCTGCTTCGCCATGTTGTCCACGTAGCCGAGGTAGTAGTCGAGGCTTGCCACGCTCCACCAGAAGCCGATCGTGTGCGCGATGCTCGACGCCTTCTCGACGCCGAACGCCGAGCCCACGACGCGCTGCCGCTTCACCGGCTCGAGCTCGGCAGCGGTGAAGTAGCCGGGGTCGTCGAAGCGGTCGATCTCACGGTTGAGCGCCGCGATCGCGTCCTTGAGCTTCTCCGGCGTCGTCGTGCCGCTGATGCTGATCGGCCCGACCTGATTGAGCGTGTAGTAGTTGACGCCGACGCCCTGAAAGAGCCCCGAGTCGACGAGCCGCTTCTGGAAGCCGGAGTTCGGCTGGTTGAGGACGTCTGAGAAGACGTCGGCGGCGTAGGTCGCCTGCGGATCCTTGCCGACGCTCGGGCCGTGCCACTGCACGAGCACGATCACCGTGCCGATCGGCGCCTCGATGGTCATCCCCTTGCTCGCGGTGAGCGGCGGCACGGGCGGGATCGGGTCCGCCGCGAAGGGATCGGGGCCGCGCTGCCAGTCCCCGAACGCTTCACGCGCGTACTTGAAGACGCTGTCGGGGACGATGTCGCCCGTGACGATGAGGACGCTGTTGTTCGGGACGTAGTACCTGCGCTGGATGGTGCGCAGCTTCTCCGGCGTCGTGGCGAGGATCGCCGGCCGCTCGCCTAACGCGTCCTTGCGGCTCCAGGCGCTCCCCCAGAGCACCTTCCCCGTTTCCTTGGTGAGCGCGAGAAAGGGGTTCGACTCCTGGCGATCGTACTCGCCGATGACGACGGCGCGCTCGCGCTCCAGCTCGTCCTGTCGGAAGAGCGGCTCGCGCAGCGCCGCGGCGATGAACTTCACCCCGCCGCGAAGCGAGTCGCTCGGGATCGTGAGGTAGTAGTTGACGCGCTCTTCCTGCGTCGTCCCGTTGAAGATCGCGCCGAGCTCGCCGGCGCGGTCGATGAACTGGTCGGGCTCCGGCAGCTCACCGTT
>DATAIN010000402.1:0-6603 GCA_036262635.1 Gemmatimonadaceae bacterium
CCCTCCTCGCAATGGAGGGCATCGTCAAACGCTTCGCGGGCGTCACCGCGCTCCAGAACGTCGCGCTCTCCCTCCACCCGGGTGAGGTGCACGCGCTCGTCGGCGAGAACGGCGCGGGGAAGTCGACGCTGATCAAGATCATGACCGGCGCGTACCGTCGCGACGAGGGGCGGATGTGGCTCGCCGGGGAGGAGGTGGACTTCCGCTCTCCCGCCGAGGCGCAGCGCGCGGGAGTGACCGCGGTCCATCAGGAGATCCACCTGCTCGGCTATCGCAGCGTCGCGGAGAACATCTTCCTCGGGCGCGAGCCGCGGCGATTCGGGCTCCTCGACTGGCGGCGGATGAACGACGGTGCGCGCGAGGTGCTCCAGCAGATCGGGCTCGACGTCGATCCCCGCGCGATCGTCGGGACGCTGAGCACCGCGCGCCAGCAGATGGTGGCCATCGCGCGCGGCATCTCGCTCGGCGCGAAGGTGCTCGTGCTCGACGAGCCGACGAGCTCACTCACCGCGCGCGAGGTGGGCGTGCTGTACGATCTCGTGCGCCGGCTGCAGAGCAGCGGCGTGGCGATCGTCTACATCAGCCACCGCTTCGACGAGCTGTACGAGATCTGCGAGCGGGTCACGGTCCTGCGCGACGGGGCGCTCGTCGCGACGCGTGAGCTCGCGGGCCTCGACCGCGTCGACCTCGTCTGCATGATGCTCGGGAAGACCCGCGAGCAGCTGCGCGGGCACACGTCCGCCGGAAGGAGAAGCCCCGCGCCGGGCGACGGTCCGCCGATCGTGCGCACCGAGCATCTCGCGCGGCGTCCGCGTCTGCACGACGTCTCGCTCGAAGTGGGTTCGGGCGAGATCGTCGGGCTCGCGGGGTTGCTCGGCTCCGGACGCACGGAGACGGCGCGGACGATCTTCGGCGCCGATCCCGTCGACGCAGGCTCGGTGCACTCCGGAACGAGAGAGCTCCGGCTGCGGGGCCCCCGCGATGCCATGGCGGCACGCTTCGCCTTTCTCTCTGAAGATCGAAAAGCCGACGGGATCATCCCCGAGCTGTCGGTGCGCGAGAACCTCACCCTCGCCGCGCTCCCGCAGCTCACGCGGTTCGGCGTCGTCGACCGCGCGGCCCAGCGCCGCATCGTGGACGGCTTCATCGCGCGGCTGGGCATTCGCGCGTCGAGCGCCGATCAGAAGATCCGCGATCTCTCGGGCGGGAATCAGCAGAAGGTCCTCCTCGCGCGCTGGCTCTGCACGAAGCCGGCGCTGCTGATCCTCGACGAGCCGACGCGCGGCATCGACGTCGGCGCGAAGGGGGAGATCCAGGCGCTGGTCGAGGAGCTCGCCTCCGACGGCCTCGGCGTCCTCATGATCTCCTCCGAGCTCGAGGAGCTCGTCGACGCCAGCACCCGCGTCGTCGTCCTCCGCGACGGCCGCAGCGTCGGCGAGCTGCGCGGCCTCGAGATCTCGGCGGGAGCGATCGTGGGGATGATGGCGGGGACGCTGGCGGCCATTAGCCTTTAGCCATTAGCCATTAGCCATTAGCCATTAGCCGTTAGCGTTGAGAGACTGCGTTGACTGCGGTCAACGCGGTTCCTTCCTGCTAACGGCTAAAGGCTAACGGCCCGCGGATGGCCAACGGCCAGGCTTCTCAGTACTTCATCCCCCCCGCATCCGCGAACTCCCGCATCGCCTTCTCCTGCTCCGGCGTCAGCGACTCCGGGACCACGACCTCGGCCTCGACGATCAGGTCACCCTGCTTTTCCTCGCGGCTGATCCCCTGACCGCGGACGCGAAAGCGCTTTCCGCTCGAGGTGCCGGGAGGGATGCGGATCGCGACTTTCTTCCCGTCGAGCGTCCGCACGCTCACGCGGCTGCCTAACGTCGCCTGGGCGATGTTGATCTTCACCGGCGCGACGAGGTCGAGGCCCTCGCGCTTGAAGAAGCGGTCCTCCTCGACGTTGAAGGTGATGACGATGTCGCCCGGCGGCCCGCCGTTCGCGCCGCGGCCGCCCTGGCCGCGCAGCCGCACCCGCGTCCCCGTGTCGGCGCCGGCGGGCACCTTGATCTGCACCGTCTTCCGCGTGCGGACCTCGCCCGCGCCGTTGCACGTCGGGCAGCGCTGCGACGGCACCTGGCCCTTGCCGAGGCAGTTCGGGCAGGGACGCTGCACCGCGAAGCCGCCCTGGCCGAAGGAGACGGTTCCGCGTCCGTGACACTCCGGGCAGGTCGTGAACTTCGAGCCCGGCGCGCCCCCGCTGCCGTTGCAGGTCGCGCACGGCTCGGTCACCTCGAGCTGCACCGGCACCGTGCCGCCTAACGCTGCCGTCCGGAACGGCACCTCGAGCGTCGTCTCGACGTCCTCGCCGCGCTCCGGACCACGCGAGCGTCCGCGCGCCGCGCCCCCGCCGAACATCGACCCGAACAGGTCGCCGAGCCCACCGAGCCCGCCGAGATCGAGATCCTCGATGTTGATCGTCCCGCCCTGCGAGCCCGTCGCCGTCCCGGCGCGCGGGCCGCCGCGTCCCGCGCTCGTGCCGAAGCCGCCGAATGCGCCGAGCTGGCGCATCTGGTCGTACTGCTTCCGCTTCTCCGCGTCGCCCACCGTCTGGTATGCCTCGGAGATCTCCTTGAAGCGCTCCGCGGCCTTCGCGTCGTTCGCGTTGGTATCGGGGTGATACTTCTTCGCGAGCTTGCGGTATTGCTTCTTGATCTCGTCCTGCGTCGCCGTCGAGGAGACGCCGAGGATCTGGTAGAAGTCTTTCGTCTGGGCCATCGCTCAGGGCGCGGGGGTCGCGGTGGAGGGTAGCAGCGCGGCGCGCCTCACCCGTTCCACTGCTTCACGACGACGCGGGCCGGCCGGAGCAGCTGCGACCCGAACTGATAGCCGGACTGGTAGACGCGAGACACCATGTGGTCGTCCTCCGGCGAGAGCGCCGGCTCGGTCGCCACCGCCTCGTGGAGCGCGGGATCGAAGGGCTGGTCCACCGGGTTGATCACCGTCAGTCCCGCCGCGCCAAGCGCCTTGTGCAGCTTCTTCTCGACCATGTCGGCGCCCTGCACCACCGTCGCCGCGTCCACCGTCGCCGGATCGACATGTGCGAAGCGGGCGAGATCGTCGAGCGCGTCCACGAGCTGCTTCACCAGGTCGCCCTGCGCGCGCTGCCCGGCCTCGAGACGCTCCCGCTGCGCGCGCTTGCGGAAGTTGTCGTACTCCGCGGCGAGCCGGAGATACTTGTCGCGCTGCTCGCTTAGCTCGCGGCTCGACGTCCCGCGATCGTCCGCGGTCGTGCCGTCGGCGCCCGCCGTCGTGCTCACGCTCTCCTCGTCGGTGCCGCGTGGGACGTCGGCCCCGTCGAGGGCATTCTCGCTGTCTTGGTCGCGTCGTTCGGTCATGATCGGATAATGCGAAGCGCGCCGGGACCTGGCGCGGCGTAAATCGTTCTCGATGAAATCTTTACCGGGTGTCGCCAGGGGTGCAACGGCCGTGCCCCCCGAGGCGTGCCAGAGCGGCGGAAGGGACGAGCGCCGTACGCGTCGCTGGCCGACGCGTTTCAACCGGTCGCGCCTGAATGGCCGGTCACCACGGTCGTGCTGCTATCGATCGCGCAGCGTGACCATCGGGTGAGCAGGGTCGGCCGCACTGGCGTCGCAGACGAACTCCGTCCGCGGCACGTCGTACACCGTGTCCACTGCCATGCCGTGGACCTCGCCGGTGGTGAAGATCTGGCGCAGCACCAGCATTCGCGGCGAGATCCGCGCCGTGGGAAATCGCGCCGCCGCGCTGTCCGCGCACGCTCGCTCGATTCTCGCCTCGAGGTCGCGCACCGCGCTCCACTCCTCGGGCACGCCGCCCCACGGCTGCGCGAGCTCGGTGCGGTGCTCCCCCGGATGTCCGCGCACGTTCGCCGTCGCGCAGTGAAAGAGGATCTGCGTCGTGCGGCCGCGGCTCGCGTGCCCCTCGAACACCAGCGAATCCCCCGCCCGCAGCCCGCGATCGATCTCGACGGTGAGACCGCTCTTCCGGTCGTCGCCGTAGTTCGCGTAGGTGCGCCCGTTCGGCCCCATCATGCTGCCGAACGCGAGACAGCGGTTACGCTCGGCGCGCGTCTCGATCCAGTTGAAGGGACTCGTCCCGCGCAGCCACGCGGGCGCGTTCGACGGCAGCACGAACGATCGCACCGCGAGGAACGCGATGGCGAGCGCGGCGACGGTGGCCCAGCGTCGCTTCGTGCCGCGCTCGCCGCTCTCTCCGTTCGACACGTCGCGCCTCCCCTCAGCGCGGGACGCCGCGCGTGATCACCGGCGAGCCGCCATAGCCGCCCAGGTGCGCCATCGAGCAATGGAAATCGACCGTGCGCCCCGACGCGGTCTTCGCTATTCCCTCGGCGATCAGCGAGTCGCCTGCTCCGCTCTCCGGGTCGCCGACGCCATAGACGTCCTTCGTCTCGGCGGTGACCGGCTCCCTGAGCCAGAACTCGAACTGCGAGCGCACCATCTCGATGCAGAGGTTCACCGAGCGCTCGGTTGCGTCCCTCGAGAGCGGCGACTCGCGCCGTTGTCGCGGGGCGGGACGCGGTGCCGGCGCGGCGGCCGTGGGGCCGGAGCGTGGGCCGCCTTCGGTCGCGGCGCGCGACGCACGCGTGCGCCACGCGAGCGCCGCCCCCGCCACCGCGACGACGAGGATCAGCAAATCGATCCAGGGCACGCTACGTGGTTGCTCGGTCATCTGCTCCTCTTTGCGGTTGCGCTCCAGACCCCGCCGGCGCGAACGGTCGCGACGCAGCTGAAGTCGCGAACGAGGTCGTTCTCGATCGGGATCGCGTCGGCGGTCACGTATAGAGAGTCCCCACGCTGCTCCCGCGTCACGCCGCGGAACACGAACCCGGGATACAGCGTCTTCGCGCGCCGGAAACAGGTCTCCTCGGCGGCGACGGTGACGGCGTGCACTGCCTCGAACCTCGGCGGCGCGCCGTTCCAGATCTGCTCGATCGCGGTGTCGATGCGCTCGACGGCACCGTCGCCGCGCTTCGCCGCCGCGCAGTGCCAGACGCGCGACCCGGCGACGCCCTCGTAGATGAGCGAGTCGGTGCGTCCCTTCGTCGGATCGATGTCGCCCCACGCCGGCTCCGCGGGCTGGATCTCGACGCCCTCGCCGACCGCGCCGCGCACGAGATCCATGCACCCCGTCACCGCCGAGTCCGTGGTCGGCGGGTCGAAGGGCGACACGCCGTGCGTGCGCTGCGTGATCACCGGCGTCGCGACATCGGGGTCGGGAATCTGCTCGTCCGTCGGGACCATGCGCGAACTTCGCGCGCTGTCCCGCTCGACGCCCCCTCGCGGCGAGGTGCTCGACGTCGAGAACGACACGACGATCACCGCGCCGAGCGTCGCGAGGAGCAGCACGCCACCGGCCAGCGCCCGCGACTGGCCGCGCGGCGCGGGCTTGCTCTCGTCCTCTGCCGCTCGCTCGAGCGGACGTGGTGCCTCGTCGGTCATGGCTGCTCTCCGTGAATGACTCGCCTGACGAGGGCGAGCGCGGCCTGCGTCGCGCGGCGGCGGATCTCCTCGCGGTCGCCCACCGTGTTGATGCGCCGCGCCTCGACGCGACCTTCGCCGTCGACGCCGAGCCACACCGTCCCCACCGGCTTCTCGGGCGTTCCTCCTCCGGGCCCGGCGACGCCGGTGATCGCGATCCCGGCGCTCGCGCCGAAGCGCGCGCGCGCACCCGACGCCATCTCGCGCACCGTCTCCTCGCTCACCGCGCCGTGCGCGTCGAGCGTCGCCTGGCTGACGCCGAGCTGCGCGACCTTCACCGCGTTCGCGTAGGCGATGACGCCGCCGAGCACGACGTCGCTCGAGCCGGGGATCGCGGTGAGTCGCGCGCCGAGCATGCCGCCCGTGCAGCTCTCGGCGACGGCGATCGTGAGCCTTCCCGCGCGGCACTCCTCGAGCACGACCGCCGCGAGATCGGTCGCTCCCTCGCCGTAGATCCACCTTCCCGCCTTCTCGCGCAGCATCGCGGCGCCGCGGTCGAGCGCCGCGTCGGCCTCCCGCGCGGGGAGCCCGCGCGCCGTCAGGCGGAGGTCCACTCCCTCCCATCCGGGGAGATAGGCGAGCGGCATCCCTTCCGGTCCGCGCGCCGCGTCGCCGAGGAGGTCGGCGAGGTTCGACTCGCCGATCCCGGTGGTGCGCAGCGTCCGCGAGCGGACGACGGGTGCTTCACCCGCGACGCCGGCGCGGCGTGCGACGAGCGGCATCAGCGTGTCGGCGAGCATCCCGCGCATCTCGCGCGGCACGCCGGGAAGCATCGCGACCCAGCGGCCGCGCTCGTCCTCGAGCCAGATGCCCGGCGCGGTGCCGTGGTTGTTGGCGAGGATCGTCGCCCCCTCGGGAATCAGCGCCTGCTGCTCGTTGGACTTCGGAAAGCCTCCCGGCCAGCCGCGCGCCTTCCAGCGCGCCTTCAGCGCGTCGAGGATCGCCTCGTCCATCCGCATCCGCCGCCCGAACAGCGCCGCGATCGACGGCTTGGTGAGGTCGTCGCTCGTCGGCCCCAGCCCGCCGGTGGTGATGACGGCACCCGTGCGATCGAGCCCGGCACGCACCGCCTCGG
>DATAIN010000403.1:0-1549 GCA_036262635.1 Gemmatimonadaceae bacterium
TTCCGACTCCTCGCCGACACGGTTCTCGTCGCGCATCTTGGCTTCGTCCTCTTCGTCGTCCTCGGTGGGCTGCTCGTGTTGCGCTGGCCGCGCGTGGCGTGGGTCCACGTCCCCGTCGCACTGTACGGCGCCCTGATCGAGTTCGTGGGCTTCGTCTGTCCCCTCACGCCACTCGAGAACAACTTCCGGCGCCGTGGTGGCGAGGCGGGATACGCGGGCGGTTTCATCGACCACTACATCACCGGGACGCTCTATCCCGGGGGGCTGACGCGCGACGCGCAGCTCGTCCTCGGCTTATTGGTGCTGGGCCTCAACGTGGGGGTGTACGGCATCTGGTGGCGGCGCCGGCGCTCGATCCCGACGAGCAGCTCACCCGGACGCTCGACCTGACAACGAGGATCTGGAGCAAGCGGCAGCCTGACCTGCGCTCAGCTGCGCCAGGGCGTGACGCGCGGCAGCAGCCGCGGCACGCGTCGCCGATACTCGTCGTACTCCGCGCCGAACCGGTCGCGCAGCATCGGCTCCTCGATGAGCGGGATGTACACGGCGTTGATCGCGAGGAAGAGCAGCGCCCACTGGAGCAGCCCGCGCGACAGCAGCGTCGCCGCCTCGCCGAAGAGCACGAACACGACCCCCGAGATCATCGGGTTTCGCACGTGCCGATAGGGTCCGCGCACCACGAGCCGGCGTGGCGGATCCCACGGGGCGAGGGTGCCGTGACCCTCGGTCGCGAAGCGGCGGAGCGACGAGGCGAAGAGCAGGAGCCCGATCGCGAGCAGCACGACGCCGAGGAGCTGCACGAACAGCAGCGCGCCGCCGTGGACCGCGGGCACCACGCCCGCGCCACGGACGATCCACCTCGGGATGACGACCGTGACCATGAACGGCAGCGCCGCGATCGCGAGGAGGTGACGGAGGAGCCGCATCGCTCCAACCGTATCTTCACCCGCGCGGCGCGTCCAGCGTGCTACGCCCGGCGCTCCTGCCAGCGCGCGCTTTCACTCGCGACGCAGGAGCCCGAGCGCCGCTTTCTCCAGCGACGCCTCGCCGAGCTGGGCCCCGCATCCTGACGGGACCGGTGCGCCGCTAGCCGTCGCCGCCGGTTGTTGTCCCACGAACCGAGGAAGGAGGGGAAACCCTCGTGCTCGTCCAACCGACGGCGAACGACCATGAAGCAGAGCTGGCAGCTGGCAGCTGGGAGCTGGCAGCTAATGGCTAACGGCCGCCTTACGGCATCGGCCGCGGCCGCGGCCATGGCCACGGCCAGGGGTTGAACGAGTTCTGTCCCGCGAGCCCGCGCACCGCCGCCTCGCGCACCTCGGGATCGCTCGAGTTGAGCAGCTCGGTGAGCGCGGCTTCGTTCTCCTCCCCCGACTTGATGAGGGCGCGGATCATCGCCCGCGAGACGCGCTGGTTCTTCTCCTGCTTCAGCGCCTCGCGAATCGCGCTGATCGCACCGGCGTCGCCGATCTGACCGAGGGCCCAGGCGGCCTTGAGCCGCACGTCGTCGCTCTCGTCGCGCAGGGCTCTGAGCAGGCCAGCCGGCGCC
>DATAIN010000404.1:0-11727 GCA_036262635.1 Gemmatimonadaceae bacterium
GAAGGCGCCGCAGTCGGCCCTTTCCGATTGAAGCGGTTTCACGTATCTCGCATCTCGTATCGCCGTATCGCGGCCCCGGCCGCCCCCTCGCATCGCTGGTTCGAATGGCACCCGCATCGCACTTCCAAAAGCTGACGCGTCGCGCCTCGCTCGCGCTCTGCCTTCTCGCCTCTCCCCTGGCCGCGCAAGCCACGCGCGCCGTGCGCGTGAATCAGCTCGGCTACCTCCCGCGCGCGGTGAAGGTGGCTGTCGTCTGTTCGCTCTCGGCGGAGCGGATCGCGAGCTTCACCGTCGAGGACAGCGCTGGTCGCGTCGCGCTCGGGCCGCGGCGGGCGAGGCCGAGCGGTGCCTTCGCCGGGTGCGAGAGCACGGCGCGGCTCGACTTCAGCGCGCTGCGCACGCCGGGGCGGTATCGCGTCGTCGCCGCGGGGACATCGTCGCCGCTCTTCACGATCGGGCCGAACGTCTATCGCGGCGCCGCCGACACGCTGTTGCACTACATGCGGCAGCAGCGCTCCGGCTTCAATCCCTTCTTCGGCGACTCCGTTCACCTGCGCGACGGCATCCTCGTCGACGATTCGACGCGCGGCGCGCAGTTCATCAGGGCGAGCGGCGGGTGGGCGGACGCCTCCGACTACCTGCAGTACGTCGCGACCTCGGCGACCGCCGCGACTTCGCTGATGCTCGCCTGGCGCGATCACCCTCGCGCCTTCGCCGACGCCTTCGACGCGCGCGGTCTTCCCGGCGCCAACGGCGTCCCCGACGTGCTCGACGAAGCGCGTCACGGGCTCGAGTGGCTCCTCCGCATGTTCAACGAGGGCGTGCCGATGCTCAACCAGCTCGGCGACGATCGCGATCACACGTATCTCGACCTGCCGACGACGGACTCCGCCGACTATGGCTGGGGAAAGGGGAAGGAGCGCCCGCTCTACCCCTGCACCGGCCGCCCGCAGGGATTGTTCAAGTACAGGAACCGCTCGACCGGGATGGCGTCCACGGCTGGAAAGTACGCCGCGGCGTTCGCGTTAGGCAGCACCCTCTTCGCCGGTCGCGACTCGCTGTTCGCCGACTCGCTGCGCCGCCGCGCCGCCGCGGCCTACGAGATCGGCCGCGCTTCACCCGGCGTCTGCCAGACCGCGCCCGGCCGTGCGCCGTACTTCTACGAGGAAGGAAACTGGGTCGACGACATGGAGCTCGCCGCCGCGGAGCTCCACCTGCTCACGCGCGACGCGCGCTACCTTCGCGAGGGCGTCGAGTACGCGCGGCAGGAGCCGGTGACGCCGTGGATGGGCGCCGACACGGCGCGCCATTACGAGTGGTATCCCTGGCACAACGCGGGACATCACGAGCTCTGGCGCGCCGCGGGCGCGAAGCAGCGCCGCGAGCTGGCCGCCTTCTATCGCCGCGGGCTCGACGCCGTCGTCGCCCGCGCGGACAACGGCTTCCGCATCGGCATCCCCTTCATCTGGTGCTCGAACGACCTCGTCGCCTCCTTCGCGACGCAGGCGCATCTCTATCGCGTGATGACGGGCGACACGCGCTACGCCGGGTACGAGGCGGCCGCGCTCGACTGGCTGTTCGGCACCAATCCGTGGGGCACCTCGATGGTGATCGGCCTCCCGCAGAGCGGCCGCTGGCCGCGCGACCCGCACTCGGTGATCGCGTCGCAGCTCCACGTCCCCCTCACCGGCGGTCTCGTCGACGGCCCGGTGAAGCGCTCGATCTTCGAGAACCTGCAGTACATCCGCCTCACCCACGACGACTCGCTCGCCGCGTTCAACCGCGGCGCCGTCGTCTACCACGACGACTGGGGCGACTACTCGACCAACGAGCCGATCATGGACGGCACCGCGAATCTGGCGTATCTACTGGCGAGTCTTGGCTCTCAGTGACGAGAGAACATGAGAAACCGCGATGGGAGACGAGAGTGACTCCGATCTCTCGTCGAGAGACAAGAGGAGGATGAGAGAGGGGAGACGAGAGGAGGATAGGAGAACAGAGACGAGAGAGGACGAGAGACGCCCATCCGACCAACTCTCATCTCTCACGAGTCCGCCTCTCGTCTCCGATCGCCGTCAGCTCGCTGTCTCTCCGGTCTCCTATCGCGGTTTCTCAGGTTCTCTCGTCTCTTCGACGAGAGACGAGAGCCGAGGAAGCAGCTCCGCCTGCGCCGGATTCATCTTCACCCGCGCTTCCTCGAGCGAGAACCACCCGCACCGGTCCACCTCGGGATAGGTGATCCAGCGTCCCGAGCCGCGCGGCCACTCGGTGCGCGTCTCGTTGCTCGTCACCGTCGCCGCGTCGGCGTCGCCCTCCCACGCCCAGGCGTGAACCGTCTTTCCCGCCTTCTGGCGGATGCTGCCTAACGGCAGGAAGGGGCCTGGCGCCTCGATCCCCGTCTCCTCGCGGAACTCGCGGCGCGCCGCGACGAGCGGGTCTTCCCCCTCGTCGATCATCCCCTTCGGGATCGTCCACGCGCCGACGTCGCGCTCCGACCAGAAGGGTCCCCCGGGATGGGCGAGGAACACCTCGAGCCCCCGCGCGCCCCGCCGGAAGAGCAGCAGCCCGGCGCTGGCGTTGCGGCGGCGCGAGGTGCCCGTGCGCCCTCGCTCCACCGTCAGGCGCCGGGAGGAATCTCGAGGACTACCGTGTCACCCGGGATCACGGTGATCGACTCCGAGATGGGTGAGCGGTTCCCGGCGAGGAAGTCCACCGAGAAGCGAAGCGGCGTCGGCCCGAAGATGATCGACCGCGGCAGCTCCATCGTCTGCGAGCTCGTCGCAGTCACGTAGCCGAGCCGCAGCCGCTGCGAGCTTTGCCACACGTACACCGTTGCATCGGTGAACGACCGGTTCTCGACTCGCACCCACGTCGGCTGGTCCTGCGCCCCGGTCGTTCTCGTCGTGCGGTAGCACGCCGTCGTCGGCGCGATCACCAGCGCGGCCACCAGCGCCGCAAGTCGTAGATGTTTCATCGAGCTCCTCCCGTTCGACGTCCGGGGGGAGCGTAGCACCGGGAGTGCGGTTTGTCACTATTCACCGTAAGGCGGAGGCCGCCTGACGCGTGACGTCAGCTCTTCTTCGCCTGCGAGTCCATCAACAGGCGGAAGACGGCCTGCTTCACTTCCTTGTCCTTGTCGTCCAGCAGGTGCTGGAGCGCGTTCTGGGCGAGCGGGGTCCGCGCCTCGCCTAACGCCTGGACCGCCGCGACGCGCAGCGCCGTCGGCTTCTTCTTGAAGATCCCGCCCGCCGGCTCCGCCGCCTTGATCAGCCGCTGCACCGCGTCCGCGGTCGCGAGCCTGCCCAGCGCGGCGATGATCGAGAGCTGGACCTCCTGATCCTCCTCGTCGTCCAGCGCCTTCGTCAGCGTTCCCGCCGAACGCAGCCCCTTCCGACCGCCCATCCCCGCCGCGGCCTGCATCCGCACCTGCGGCGAGCTGTCGCGCATCGCCTGGCGCAGCGAGTCCACCGCCTTCGGCGACGTGAGCTTCGCGAGCGCGGTGATCGCCGCGCGGCGCACCCGGTCGTCGTCGTGCTTGAGCAGCTCGCTCAACGGGCCCTGCGCCGCCTCGGCCTGCATCTCACCGAGCAGATCGGCCGCGTTGCGCGCGACGTACCAGCGCGCGTCGCCGAGCATGTGGATCAGCGCCGGAACGCCGGCGTTCAGCTTGACGAGACCGTCGAAGAAGATGCGGCGGTCGCTCAACGACTGCGCGCTCGTCAGCTGGTCGATCAGCGCGTCGGCGCCATCCTCTCCGCAGCGGCCGAGCACGAGCATGTAGTCCTCGATCCGTTCCTTCTTGCGCGGCATCATCTGCGCGACCGCGCGCAGCAGCGTCGGCTTGGTGAGCCGCCGGATCGCCATCGCGTACGCGCGCTTGAGGTCCGCCTCCGCGGTCGCCGCTTCGCGCGCCACGATCCCGTGGAACGCGTTCGACACGGTATCGGTCTTCCCCTCGCGCGCCGCGTTCTCGATCACCGCGACGAGATCGTCGAGCAGGCGCGAGGTGATGTTCACCGACTTCGTCGCGTCGAGCTGCTGGAGCAGATCGCCGGCCGAGCCCTTCGGCTGCTGCTGCGCGGAGAAGAGGAGGTAGCTCCCCGAGTCCTCGCCGATGAAGCCGCCCCCGGCGCCCATCGCCTGTCGGGCGCCGCTCTTTCGTGCCGGCGCCTTCCCCGACGCGCCCACCGGCGCGTTCGGGCCGCCGGGTGCCGGGATCGCCGGCACGTTCGCGCTCTTCGAGGGGAGGAGAACCTCCTTCCCCGCGACCTCGATGTGCACCGTCTTCGCGCCGAGCGCGGCGACGCGCGCCTTCACCGCGTCACCCCCGTCGCCGGGCACCGCTTCGGCCGCGAGGATCCGCGCCACGCCGAGCAGGTCGGCCGCCACCGCGCCCTTGTCCACCGTGATCGTGCGGACCGCGTGGCCGATCATCTGCGCCGTGAGGTCCTGCACTCCGGTCAGCGCCTCCGGCACCGGCTCGCCGTTCACGCTGAGCCGCCATTCCTGCATCGCGAACGACACCGGCCCGTCCTTGGAGACGGTGACGGTGGCGCGGAGCGCCGCCTTCTGCTCTTCGATGTTCGCGCTCTCGTTGAGGAGAAGCCAGACGAGCCGCGAGAAGTGACGCGCGAAGGTGACCGAGTAGTCCATTGCGATTCGAGGGCACCCTGCAGCTGGTGCGCGGCGGGAGCGACGGCGTGACGGATTATGACCACTCGACCGCCCCCGGGGTCACGGGCCGTCCACCGGCTCGGGCGCGCGCTGGCTCGCGCTCGGCGGGCCCGATAACATACCGGAGCGGTGTCCCCCTCGCCTGCCCTCCCCCTCCCCTCGCCCGTACTCACGTGCGCCCGTCCGTCCGCCTCCGCACCATCGCCGCCACGCTCGCCCTGGCCGCGCTCGCCCCCTCGATCCTCGCGCAGAGCCGGCCGACGGCGCCCGCGCCCGAGACCATCGTCCTCCGAGCTGCCCGCGTCATCGACGGCACCGGCGCCGCGCCGATCACCGACGGCGCGGTGGTGGTCACCGGCGATCACATCGTCGCCGTGGGACGCGCGGGGAGCGTCACCATCCCCGCCGGCGCGCGCACGATCGACCTCGGCGACGCGACGCTCCTCCCCGGCTTCATCGACGCGCACACGCACATCATCGGGCGTTCGCTGAGCGACCCGCGCTCCGACGTCGCCAACGTGAAGGACTATCCGGGCTACGCCGCGATCATGGGCGTCGCCAACGCTCGGAAGACGCTGATGGCCGGCTTCACCTCCATCCGCGTCCTCGGCTCCCCCGACTTCAACGACATCGCGCTCCGCGCGGCGATCGACGCGGGCGCCGTTCCCGGTCCGCGCATCGAGGCGGCGGGACACTCCTTCGGCATCACCGGCGGCCACTGCGACGAGAACGGCTACAAGCCCGGGCTGATGGACAACGACTATCGCACCGGCGTCGCCGACGGCGTGGACGAGGTGCGGAAGGCGGTGCGCTATCAGGTGAAGTACGGCGCCGACGTCATCAAGATCTGCGCGACCGGCGGCGTCCTCTCCGAGGGGGACGCGGTCGGCGCGACGCAGTACACCCTCGACGAGATGAAGGCCGTCGTCGACGAGGCGAAGAAGCTCGAGCGGAAGGTCGCGGCGCACGCGCACGGCACCGAGGGGATCAAGCTCGCCGTGCAGGCCGGCGTCGCGAGCATCGAGCACGGCTCGTTCCTCGACGAGGAGGGCGCGCGGATGATGGCGCAGCGCGGCACCTACCTCGTGCCGACGCTCAGCGCCGGGGAGTTCGTCGAGAGCGCGGCGAAGAGCGGGCGGCTCACCGGCCTCCGCGCGCAGAAGGCGATCGCCGCCGCGGCCGCGATGCGCAACGGCATCCGCCTCGCGACGAAGTACAACGTCCCGATCGCGTTAGGCACCGACGCCGGGGTCGGCAACCACGGCACCAACGGCCACGAGTTCGCCCTCATGGTGAGCTGGGGCGGGATGACGCCGATGCAGGCGATCGTCGCCGGCACGTCGAGCGCGGCGAAGCTGCTCGGCTGGGACGCGCGCCTCGGCACCCTCGCGGCGGGGAAGCTCGCCGACGTCGTGGCGGTGCCGGGCAACCCGCTCACCGACGTCACCGTCCTCGAGCGGCCGAGCTTCGTGATGAAGAACGGCGTCGTCTACAAGCAGCCCGGCCCGGCAGGAGTGACGAGTGTGTCGACTTCCGGCGCTCCGTGATCCGGCAGGCTGGAGGCAGGAAGCTGGAGGCTGTGCGCAGGACGCCATCAGCCTCCTGCCTCCAGCCCATAGCCTCGAGCCCACCTGAGGCCGCGCCGTGTTCCACTGCTGGAGCTCCGCCCACTACACCCTTCCCCTCCCCGCCGGCCACCGCTTCCCGATCGAGAAGTACGCGCTCCTCCGGGACGCGGTGCTCGCCGAGGGGATCGTCCCGCGCGAGAGGATGCACGACCCCGAGCGGGCGACGCGAGAGGAGCTGCTCCGCGTGCACACCGCCGGCTACGTGGACCGCCTCGGCGAGGGGCGGCTCACCGAGGCCGAGATCCGGCGGCTCGGCTTTCCCTGGTCGCCGCAGCTCGTCGAGCGCTCGTACCGCGCCGTCGGCGGAACGTTAGGCGCGACCCGCGCCGCCCTGCGCCATGGCGTCGCGATGAACCTCGCCGGCGGTACCCACCACGCCTTCCCCGATCACGGCGAGGGGTTCTGCGTCTTCAACGACGTCGCCGTCGCCGTGCGCGCGCTGCTCGACGCGGGCGAGATCGCCCGCGCCGCGGTCGTCGACCTCGACGTCCATCAGGGGAACGGCACCCACGCGATCTTCGCCGGCGAGGAGCGCGTCCACACCTTCAGCATGCACGGCGAGCGGAACTACCCGTACCGCGAGTCGGCTCCGGTGGGCGACGCGAGCGATCCGCGCCGCTATGGCGTGCGCGTCCCCGGCACTCGCGACGTCGATCTCCCCGAGGGTGTCGGCGACGACGAGTACCTCGCCGTGCTCGCCGCGGAGCTCCCCGCGGTCCTCGCCGCCGCGCGTCCGGATCTCGTCGTGTACCTCGGCGGCGCCGACCCGCACGAAGGCGACCGGCTCGGCCGGATGCGCCTCACCTTCGACGGGCTTGCCCGCCGCGACACCCTCGTGCTCGAGAGCTGCCGCGAGGTCGGCATCCCGGTCGCGATCACCATCGCCGGGGGATACGGGCGCGACATCCGCGATACGGTGCGGATCCATACGACGACGGCGCGAATCGCCCGGAAGTTCGCGACGTCGCCCTGACCCGAATCCGGCGCCCGAGGGAGCCGGCCCGCCGGAGCGGGCCGCGGCGTTTCACGGTTTCGTGACACCGCCCCTCTTCCCTTCCCCCGTCCGGCCAACCATCCGTCAGCCCGGGTGGTCCAATACTCGTCGGATCGCCGCTTTCACATCCTCACCACGCGTCCCCTTCGATGCGCTCTCGTCGCCGTTGCTGGCTCGCGCCGTCCCTGGCGCTCGTGTTGTCGGCTGCGCCCCTCGCCGCGCAGGACACGACCGCCCACAAAAACCCATCGCCGCGCGTGCTCGCGGTCCCCAGACAGGGGGATATCGTGATCGACGGCGCAATCGACGAGGCGGCGTGGCGCAACGCACAACCCGCGACCGCCTTCACCCAGCAGGACCCGCACGAGGGACAGCCGGCGACGCAGCGCACCGAGGTTCGCTTCCTCTATGACGGCGACGCGCTCTACATCGGGGCCCGGATGTACGACAGCCTTGGGGCGCGCGGAGTGCGCACCGAGCTGGCCCGGCGCGACCAGCAGTCGAACGGCGACTTCCTCCGCTTCGTGCTGGACACCTATCACGACCATCTCGGCCGCACGATCTTCCAGGTCGATCCGTCCGGGGTGAAGTTCGACGCCGGCCAGGCGTCACCGTTCAGCGATCCGGCGTGGGATCCCGTCTGGGAGACCGCGGCCCGCATCGACTCGCTGGGATGGACCGCGGAGCTCCGCATCCCCTTCTCGCAGATCCGCTTCTCACGCGACGAGCGGCAGATCTGGGGGATGCAGATCTGGCGCTACGAGCAGCGGCTCAACGAGACGTCGATGTGGTCCTTCTGGAAGAAGGACGACACGGGCGGCCCGTCGCGCTTCGGCCACCTCGACGGGATGCGGCTCGCGCACGCGGCGCAGAAGGTCGAGATCCTTCCCTATCTGGTGGGAAGCACCCACCGTGCGCTCCCCGAGAATCCGAACGATCCATACGCGCGGCTCACGAAGAACGACTACCGCGTCGGCGGCGACGTGAAGGCGCTGCTCGGCTCCAACCTCACGCTCGACGCGACCTTCAATCCCGACTTCGGACAGGTCGAAGCCGACCCGGCCACGGTGAACCTCACCGCATTCGAGACCTTCTTCCAGGAGAAGCGCCCCTTCTTCGTCGCCGGCTCGGGGCTGTTCGACTTCGGTGGGCTGAACTGCTTCTTCTGCAGCGACATATCCTCCCTCGATCTCTTCTACACGCGTCGCATCGGTCGCGCGCCGCAGCTCAGTCCCTTCGCGGTCGGCGGGGTCGGCTACGCCGACACGCCGATCAACAGCACCATCCTCGGCGCGGCGAAGCTCACGGGACGCACCAACAAGGGGTTCTCGATCGGGGCGATCGATGCGGTCACCCGCCGCGAGATGGCGACCATCACCGACACCGCGGGGCGCGAGTTCGGCCAGGAGGTCGAGCCGCTCACCAACTACTTCGTCTCGCGCGTCAAGCGCGACATGCGCGGCGGCGACGTCACGATCGGCGGCATGATCACCTCGGTCGACCGTCACATGACGAGTGACGTCGTCGCCCGCCGGCTCGCCAGCCATGCGCAGTCGGGCGGGGTCGACTGGAGCATTGCGTGGGACCAGAAGACCTACGATGTCATCGGCTCGCTCGCGCTGTCCCGCGTGGTTGGCGACCCTCCGGCGATCGTGCGGCTGCAGAACTCGCCGTCACGCTACTACGCTCGTCCCGACCGGGCGCCGACCCGCCTCGGGATCTTCGGCGCCAACGTGCTCGACTCGTCGCGCACGACTCTCTCCGGCGCCGGCGGCTACCTCCGTGTCGCCAAGGACGCCGGCGCCTGGCTCTGGGAAGCGCAGACCTCGACGCGCACACCGGGCTTCGAGGTGAACGACGTCGCCTTCCTCCAGAAGGCGGACTTCATCTGGCTGAACGGGAATCTCGTCCGACAGTGGAGCAACCCGATCGGCATCTTCCGCAACCTCTGGCTCGATCTCGGCGCACAGCGGCAGTCCAACTACGCGGGGGACGTCACCGATGCGCAGCTGCACGGCTACGCGCAGGGAACGTTCATGAACTACTGGAACTGGACGATCTTCGGCATGACGAGGCCGTCCATCCTCGATGACGTCGCCACGCGCGGCGGTCCGGTCGTGCGCGGCGCGGGGAGCCGCACGCTGCAGCTGAACGTCGGCAGCGACAGGCGGCGGCGGCTGGTGGTCCGCACCAACGCCGTCGCCGGCCGGACCACCGATGGCGGACGCAACTCCAACCTCGGCGTCAACGTCACGCTGAAGCCCGCGTCGAACGTGCGACTCGTGCTCAGTCCCTTCTGGGCGAGCCGCTTCAGCACGACGCAGTTCGTGACCACCTATGCCGACACCGGCGCCCGCGCGATGTTCGGACGCCGGGCCGTTTTCGCCGAGCTGCAGCAGCGCACCCTCTCGATGGACGCTCGCGCCGCCATCACCTTCACGCCGACGCTCAGCTTCGAGCTCTACGCCCAGCCCTTCGTCTCGACCGGGCACTACTCGCACTTCAAGGAGTACGTGCGCCCTCGCTCGCTCGACCGGCGTGAGTTCACGCCGAGCGAGATCGCCGTCAGCACCAGCGACGATCGCGGGGTGCCCCTTCGCTACACGCTCACACCGGCCGGCACCGCGGTCACGCGCACCTTCGGCAACCCCGATTTCAACGTCCGCTCGCTCCTCGGCAACGCGGTGATGCGCTGGGAGTACCGGCCCGGCTCCACGCTCTTCGTCGTCTGGAACCAGACGCGCGACGACTTCGACTCGACCGGGCGCTTCGACCTGCGCACCGAACGCACCGCCCTCCTCCACCATCACCCGGACAACACCTTCCTGATCAAGCTGAATTACTGGATGACGTTGTAGGCGGCGGGGTGCGAAGAGGGGCAGGATGAGGAGAAGTGATGTGGAATGATCAGGGACCTTTCCAATCGTTCCACATTTCTCACCCTCGTCCTGCTCCTCGTCCTGCTCCTCGTCCTGCTCCTCGTCCCGCCCCTCTTCCCTTGACCGCCGCGTCAGGTCACTGTGTGGTGTGCCCCGTCCCATCCCTCGTCCGGCCGCGGAAGGCTTCACCACCAGCACCCGCGTCCCGCTCTACTGGTGCCGTTATGGCGAGCGGGGCGCGCCGCGGGTGCTCGTGCTGCACGGCGGCCCGGGGGCGAGCCATGACTATCTGCTCCCGCAGATGCTGGAGCTCGCGCGCGGGCGCGAGCTGATCTTCTACGACCAGCGCGGCGGGGGACGCTCGGTCACCGAGGATCGCGCGCCGATCACATGGCGCACGCACGTCGAGGATCTCGACGCGGTCATCGCCGAGATGGAGCTCGAGCCGCCGACGATCGTCGGCTACTCGTGGGGCGGACTGCTTGCGCTCCTTCACGCCGTCGAGCGCGCGGCCAACGGCCTCGCGCTCCCCGCGGCGCTCGCCCTCATTGACCCGGCCCCGCTCACCCGGCAATTTCGAGCCGTGTTCGAGGCGGAGTTCGCGCGGCGGCAGGGTGGTGAGCGCATCGCGGCGATGCGCGCCGAGCTGGCGCAGTCGGGGCTTCGCGAGCGTGACCCCGACGCGTACCGGCAGCGCGCGTTCGAGCTCAGCGTCGCGGGTTACTTCGCCGATCCGGACGAGGCGCGCGACCTGACGCCCTTTCGCGTCGTCGGGCGCGTCCAGCAGTCGGTGTGGGAGTCGCTCGGGGACTTCGATCTCGTCGCTGCGCTGCGCGAGGTCGCGGTCCCCGCGCTGTTCGTGCACGGGCGCGAGGATCCGATCCCGCTCGCGTCGTCGGAGGAGGGCGCGCGCGCGATGGGCGCGCCGCTCGTCGTGCTCGAGCGGTGCGGCCACGTGCCGTACGTGGAGCAGCCGGCCGCGCTCTTCGCGGCGCTCGAGGAGTTCCTGGCGGGGCGCCCCGCGCTCCGCCGTTAGGCATCCGGACAGCGACAACGAGGTGACGGTGGGCGGCTACGACGAGCGTGGACAACCGGAGATCGCGACCCTCGAGGTCGATGGCAGGCAGCTCAGCGTCTCCATGCGCATCATCTTCGACGGCATCGAGCACGTCGGCCGGCTCTGGTTCGCGGAGCGCGAGTGGGAGGACGACGGCATCCCCGACCGCGGCGCCTTCCCCGGGCGCTCGAGCGACGAAGTCATGGCGCTCGCCGCACGGCTCACGCCGCGCGAGCTCGTGCAGCGCTACCGCCGCGCCCAGGCCGAGAAGCGCCGCTACCACAGTCTGCGTCGCATCACCGACGAGATCCTCGCCAAGATCCGCTTCCTCAACCAGGTCGGGATCTCGATGCGCGCCGGGCTGCTCGACGTCGAGGGCGCGGCGCAGGAGCTCGAGCTCACCGAGCGCCAGCTGCACGATCTCGTGGACCGCCTCCGCCCCGTCGCCGGCGTCGAGGAGTAGAACCGGATGGACTCCCGGACCGCGGCGCACGC
>DATAIN010000405.1:0-1502 GCA_036262635.1 Gemmatimonadaceae bacterium
TGGCGCTCGAGCAGCGCGTGCGCCGCGGCGAGGTCGCGCGGCGTCGCGCCGGGGCGGGCGGCCCGGTGCAGCGTGCTGTCGCGCGCCGCGGTGCCGACGGTCTGCTTGATCCTGACGATGCTGGCCGCCCCGAGCCCCGCGAGCTGGCCGGCCGCGCTCCGGATGCGCTCGATCGCCGTCTGCCGCGCGGCGCGGGTGAGCGTCGCGTGGGTGAGGAGGAGCGCACCGCCGAGCACCGCGGCGAGCAGCGCCGAGATGAGCAGCGGGAGCGTCCGCTCGATCGACTGGCGCGGGCGCGGGCGTGGGGTCGTCGGTGCGGAGTGTGTCACGTTCGTAGGATCGAAGCTCCGCGCCCCGGCGGGAAGCGCCCGCGGCGCATCAGTTGCACCGGTGTCGAGCCCGCCCACCAATCGGAAAGGTTTGCATGTCCACCCGGCCAGCGTTGCGCGTCGCGCGACTCGCCACCATGCTCGCCGTGTCGAGCACGCTGCTCGCAACACCCGTGCTCGCGCAGGGCTCACGGTTGTCGGATGAAGAAATCATCATTCGCGTCGCGCGGGCGATCACCCCCGCGGTGGTGAGCGTGGTCCAGCCGGGGATCGGATCGGGGTCGGGAGTGATCATCCGTGGCGACGGCGTGATCCTCACCAACGCGCACGTCGTCGGCAACGCGAACACGGTCGAGGTCGGGCTCGCCGATGGTCGCCGCGCGCAGGGGCGCGTCCTCGGGCGCGACGCGCGAGTGGACATCGCCGTGGTCCGCGTCGCGCTCGACGGGCTGCCCACCGCGCCGTTAGGCAACTCCGACCAGCTCGAGGTCGGGCAGACGGCGATCGCGATCGGCAACCCGATCGGGCTCGATCGCACGGTGACGACGGGGATCGTCTCGGCGGTGAACCGCAGCCCGCGCGGCTTCGAGCTCGGAGGTCTCATCCAGACCGACGCGGCGATCAATCCGGGGAACTCGGGCGGCCCGCTGCTCGACTCGAGCGGGCGGGTGATCGGGATCAACAGCGCGATCCTTCAGGGGACGACCGGACTCGGCTTCGCGATCCCGATCAACCTCGCGCAGGACATCGCGACCCAGGTGCTTTCCACCGGCCGCGTCGTCCGCGCCTACCTCGGCATCGTCCCCGCCGAGCTCTCGCCGGAGATCGCCGACCGCTTCAACCTCCCCGTGCGCGAGGGAGTGATCGTCCGCGCCGTCGGCGCGGGAACCCCGGCGGCGCGGGCCGGCCTGCAGCCCGCGGACATCATCACGAGCATCGACGGCACCGCGATCCCGACCGCGGGTGAGCTGTTCCGCGTCCTCCGCGCTCGCCGTCCCGGCGACACGGTCCGCATCGCGCTCGTCCGACTTGACGCGCAAGGCCGCGTCGCCGGCCGGCCGACGATCAGCGTGCGGCTGGCGGAGGCGCCGCCGGAGTAGGACTGGGCTGGAGGCGACGAGCTGAAGGCAGGTGGCAACGGCGCAACCGCAGGTGCGGTGACGCCTTCGCCAA
>DATAIN010000406.1:0-1708 GCA_036262635.1 Gemmatimonadaceae bacterium
GCTCGCGTTGTAGAGCTTCACGCGCTCCGGCGCCGCGCCCTCGATCGAGGCGAGCACCTGCTCGAGCTGGCGCACGAGCGCCCCCGGCGGCGTCGGGCCGTCGATCGTCCAGCGCCAGAGATCGCAGAACGAGCAGGTGAACGGGCATTCCGCGCCGGCGAGGAACACGGTGAGCGCGCGCTCGATCGTCCCATCCGGACGGCGCTCCTCCTCGACCAGCGAGCCGTGCGCCGTGTACGCGTCGACGCGCGGCTTCGGCGGACGCAGCGCACGGATCCGCCGGTCGGCGGCGGATACGCTCACGCGACCGGCGCGTGCAGCTTCTGGAAGTGCGAGCGGTAGAGCGACTCGTCGTTCGCGAAGAGGCGCGGCGCGCGCTCGGCGGACGCCGATCCATGCTGGAAGCGACGCTTCGGGAACACCGGCATCTCGACGCCGAGCACCGCGCGCACTCCGCGCGAGACGATCTCGCCCTTGAGCGCGTACAGCCGCTCGTGCGACCCCTCGGTGAGCGCGGCGAAGGGAATCGCCTCGGCGACCGCGATCACCGAGGGCCGCGTGTAGGGGCTGAAGTCGGTGAAGCCGTGCTCACGCGCGCACGCGTAGCCGCGCACGCACCCGCGGCTGTAGCCCCCCGAGTAGGTGAGCGAGTGCTTGATCGATTCGACTCCCCACCCCTCCTGATACAGCATCCGGTTGTTGACGACGCTGCGGATCGTCAGCTCGCTGTTCTCCTCGATCGGATAGTCCTTCAGGTTCTCGTCGCCGCCGTCGCCGTCCACGAGGAGGCGCCACTCGGGATAGCGCTCGCGAATTCCGGCGAGGAGCGCGAGGTTCACCGCCGCGCACTCCACGTCGAGCGGCTTGTAGTCCTCGATCACCGCGACCGCGCGCTGCGCGTCGAGCCGGCTCGAGGAGACGTCGATGGTCTCGCCGAGCATCTCGAGATTCGTACGGCGCAGGAACTCGGCGGCCTGGCGCGCGTCGTCGCCCTCGCCGTCGATCGAGAGCGTGAAGGCCTTGAGCCGGGCCGGCGACTGCCCCTCGTTGAGCAGCAGCTTGTAGAGGGCGAGGAGCACCGCGCCGCTGTCGATCCCCCCCGAGAAGGGGACGCCGATCGGCGCCCTGCGATCCTGCGCCGCGAGCCAGCGGCGGAGCTCCGCGTACAGCGCCTCGACGTAATAGCGCCCGATGACGTCGAGGTCCGGCGGCAACGTGCCGCGCGGCGGATCGAAGAAGCGCGTGTGCACCGGGTTCGGGTCGGGACAGCCGACGAGCCGCAGCGTCGTGACATGGTGCGCGGGGACCATCCGCGTGTAGCTGGGGTGGAACTGCGCCGACCATCCCCGCCGCCCCAGCTCCGCCGCGATCTCGTCGATGCGCTCGGCGACGATGAGCACCGGACCCGCGACCGCCTTCGCGAGGAAATAGCGCATCGGCCGGTCGAGGCTGCGCGCCAGGAGCACGCGCTGCCCGTCCTGCGCGACGAGCGCGAAGGAGCCGTCCACGTCGAGCACTCCCGCCATGTCATCGTCCAGCATCGCGCGCCGAGCGCCGGCCAGATCCCCGCCCCACACTCGCTGCGAGCTCTCGTCGATAAGATTGGCGACCGCCGGTACATATCGCGTATGACTCATCATTCTGCGATCAAGGATTCGTGTTTGGATGCGGGGTCACGGGAACGAGCGATGCGGGGGGGCCGGCGCTG
>DATAIN010000407.1:0-1630 GCA_036262635.1 Gemmatimonadaceae bacterium
AGCTCGAGGGCGCGGTTCGCGATCACCTCGTTCGCGTTCATGTTGGTGGAGGTCCCCGCGCCCCCCTGGATCATGTCCACCACGAAGTGCTCGTGATGGCGGCCGGCGCGGATCTCGCGCGCGGCGCGCACGATCAGCTCCGCGATCTCGCTCGGCAGGAGCCCCAGCTCGTGGTTCGCGAGCGCGGCCGCCTCCTTCACCGCGGCGAGCGCCTCGATGAGCGCGGGAAACTCGCGCAGCGCCGTCCCCGTGATCGGGAAGTTCTCGAGCGCGCGCAGCGTCTGGATTCCGTAGAGCGCTTCGTCGGGGACCTCGCGGTCGCCGAGCAGGTCGTGCTCCATGCGCACCGCGGCACCGGCGAAGCCCATCGTCCGCCCGCGGCCGACGAGCGTCGCGTCGGCGCTGCGCAGCCGCTGCGAGATCGCGCGCGCGGCCCGCGCGACGAGCGACCCGTAGAGCGTCGGCCGCTCGCCCGGAAGCGCGCGGACCGCGGCCACGGGGATGGCGAGGAGCCGCGCCGCCTCCAGCACCCGCGCGGTGGTGCCGTGGCGCGAGTCGTCGAGCAGCACGCCTTCGCCGAGCACCTCGCCGGCGCCGAGCGTGACGAGCCGCGTCACGCGGCCGCTGCCGTCGGTCTTCTCGATCGCGACGCTTCCCGAGACGACGACGGCGAAGAGCTGCCGCGGCTCGCCCTCGTGAAAGATCGTCTCGTCCACCGCGGCATCGATCGCGCGTGCGGCGCGCGCTAGGTACTCGAGATCCGGCTCGGGGAGCCCCTGGAGAAATGCGGTGTGCGCGAGCTGCTCGGCGGGCGAGGATGCCGGTTTCATGGAGAGAAGCTACACGCCCCGCTCACGGCGGGTGAAGCGGTGCCGGTCGGCTCCTAACGCCGGCCCGGTCGACGCGGAGGCGCGGAGAGCGCGGAGAACGGCCGCGGAGACCAAAGCGAGATGGACTCGCCCCGCTTGCCCCAAAATCTCTCGGAGCTCTGAAATGTTTGGAACAGCACACGCCGGTAGATCGGTGATGGGTGTGCCGTCCTCCGCGACCTCCGCGGACCTCCGCGCCTCCGCGTTAATCCGGGCCGGCGCGAAGGGCCGACCGAGCGGGTTGCCGAGACTGGCTGCGCCGCCGGACCACGGGCAGATTGTGCGGACACCCTCGACCGAACACCGTCTCACCGGAGCACCCGTGTCCATCACTCGTCGCGATTTTCTCGGCGCCGGCGCGACCGTCGCCGCCGGACTCACGCTCGGCGGCAGGACCGCCGAGGCTCTCTCGATCCCCGGCGTCCCGAGCGCCGGTGCCGCGCCGCCGGCGAAGCCCGTGGTCATTGCGTCGGCGAACGGCATTCGCGGCGTGGCGCGCGCGTACGAGATGATCACGAAGGGCTCGGACACGCTCGACGCGATCATCGCCGGCGTGAACATCCAGGAGCTCGACCCCGAGGACCAGTCTGTGGGACTGGGCGGCCTGCCGAACGCGGACGGCGTGGTGCAGCTCGACGCGAGCTGCATGCACGGACCGACGAAGCGCGCCGGCGCGGTCGCGGCGCTCGAGGACATCGCGACGCCGTCGCTCGTCGCGAAGGCGGTGATGGATCACACCGACCACATCCTGCTCGTCGGCG
>DATAIN010000408.1:0-2955 GCA_036262635.1 Gemmatimonadaceae bacterium
CTGCGCCGCCGCCCCCGCGACCACGCAGCAGCCCGCGCCCGCTTCCTCGTCCACCGGGATCGCCGCGAAGACCGCCGGGATGCAGCGGCGCGACGGCTGGATTCCGCTCTACGTCGGCGCGACGAATGGAAAGCTCTACCTCGAGCTGCCGAACGATTCGCTGCGCGCCCTCCTCTTCACCTCGCAGGCGACGGGGCTCGGCTCCAACCCCATCGGGATCGATCGCGGCGCGGACGGCTTCTCGCAGATCGCGCGCTTCGACCGCGCCGGCGACCGCGTGCTCGTCGTCTTCGAGAACTGGAACTATCGCAGCTCCTTCACCGACAACCCGGCGCACGCGCGCAGTGTCGCCGAGGCGTTTCCGCCGAGCACCGTCGCGTCGCTCCCGCTGGTGGCGAGCGAGGGCTCGCGGCTGCTCGTCGACGCGACCGACTTCGTGCTCACCGACTGGCTCGATGTCGGTGCGGCGCTGCAGGGCGCGAACCAGGGGAGCTATGCGGTCGCCCGAGATCGCTCGCGCATCAACGCCGAGCTGACGCGGAGCTTCCCGCGGAACACCGAGCTCGATGCGTGGCTCACCTTCGCGACCACCGGCCGCCCGGGGCGCATCGTCTCGCAGATTCTTCCCGAGGGTCACTCGTTCACGCTGCGGCAGCACGTCTCGCTGATGCCGCTCCCCGACGCGGGCTACACGCCGCGCGTGCTCGACCCGCGCGTCGGCTTTTTCGGGATCGACTTCAAGGATTACGCGCAGCCGATCCAGGCGCCACTCGAGCAGCGGTGGATCGCGCGGCACCGCCTGACGCGCGACGCGAGCGGCGCGATCACCGACCCGATCGTCTACTATGTGGACCGCGGCATCCCGGAGCCGATTCGCAGCGCGACGCTCGAGGGTGCGCGCTGGTGGACCGAAGCCTTCGATCGCGCCGGGTTGAAGGGCGGGTTCCGCGTCGAGCTGCTCCCCGAGGGCGCCGACCCGATGGACGCGCGCTACAACGTGGTGCAGTGGGAGAATCGCAACGAGCGCGGCTGGTCGGTGGGCGGCGCGGTCACCGATCCGCGGACCGGCGAGATCGTGAAGGGGATGGCGCGGCTCGACAGCCACCGCGCGCGCACCGACTACAACATCTTCGCGGGGCTGATGGGCGCCGCGCCGACCGCGGCCGACACGCACTTCGTTCTCGCCCGCGTGCGGCAGGTGACGGCGCACGAGATCGGGCACACGTTAGGCCTGGCGCACAACTACATCGCCTCGACGTACGAGCGCGGCTCGGTGATGGACTATCCGCCGCCGCGGGTCCGGCTCGTCCCGGGCACCGACAGCATCGATCTCTCCGCGGCCTACGCCGTCGGCCCGGGCGCGTACGACGTCTGGGCGATTCGCTGGGGATACGGAATCTTCCCCCGCGAAAGCGAGCGCGATTCGCTGCGGGCGATCGTCGCCGAGGGGTTGAAGCAGGGCTTCCTCTTCCTCTCCGACGCCGACGCGCGTCCCGAGTTCGCGTCGGACCCGCGCGTCAACCTCTGGGACGACGCGTCCACCGCGGACGAGTTCCTGCGCCACCAGATGGCGGTGCGCCGCGTCGCGATCGCGCGCTTCGGCGAGCGCAACATCCGCGAGGGCGAGCCGATCGCGCTGCTCCAGGAGCGCTTCGTCCCGATGTACTTCTTCCACCGCTTCGCCCTCAACTCGGCGAGCAAGGCGATCGGCGGGATGGAGTACGCGAACGCGACGCGGGGCGACGCGCTGCAGGCGACGCGTCCCGTCGCCGCGGCGCGCCAGCGGGCCGCGCTCTCCGCGCTCGCCGCCGGCCTGCGCCCCGCCGAGCTGGCGATCCCGGACACCGTGCTCACCCTGATGGCGCCGCGTCCATTCTCGTACGGCGGGAGCGTGGAGCTCTTCGGGAGCCAGACGCGTCCCGCGTTCGACGAGCTCGGCGCGGCGCGCACCCTCGCGCAGATGATCGTCGACATGGCGCTCCAGCGCGACCGCGCGGCGCGGCTCGTCCAGCAGGCGATCCACGATCCGCGCGCCCTGACGTTAGGCGAGGCGATCGACACGCTCACCGCGTCGTGGCGCCGCCGTGCGACGCTGGCCGGGGAGCAGCAGTACGCGCTCGAGCGCGTCGCGCAGCGCGCGGTCGCCGACCGGCTGCTCGCCCTCGCCGCGGACCAGGACGCGTCCCCCGACGCGCGGGCCGGCGCCGAGCTGGCGATCGCGCGGCTGCGCCCCGTCGCGCTGGCGCGCGCCGGCGAGCGCGGCGCGAGCGCGGCGCAGGCGCACTGGGCGGCGATCGCGGGTGACTTCGCGCGCTGGATCGACCGCCGCGAGCTGCCGAAGCCGACCCCCGCGCTGGTCGCGCCACCGGGCGATCCCTTCGGGATGCCATGATCGCGCGGCGAGCAGGACTGGCGACCGCGACGGTCCTCGTCGTTGGAATATGCGGAGAGTCCCAGTTCCGGGAATACCACCAGTGCGGCGCCCGCCGCCGCAGCGTCGCGAGCCATTGCGACGGTCCGCTCGGCATTGGCGGCCGGGGCGGCGACACGCACCCGGGGGACGCAAACCGCCACCCTGGCGAAGCCGTGGGTGTAGAGTGAATCGAACGCGGTGGGTCGGGCCGCTGTCGGCATCTACTCATCGTATCATGTGCCAAAGGGCGCTGTCCCGTACGACCGATCGGGGCTCGGCGGTCGGGCGACCGGCTGCCGCGACGTATCGGGCGACACGACTGTTGACAGATGGTGTATGGTGGGAGCGGGGTGCCGTGGCGCCGCGGGGCGGGGCCAGGGCATGGTTCTTCGATAAGGGGTAGCATCCAGTGAGAAATTGGGCGGAGTTGCACGGGGGTGCCTTCCGGGGAGCCCGCGCGCTTGTAACGGGCGGAGCGGGATTTATTGGGTCGCACCTGGCGGAGGCGCTGTGCGAGCTTGGGGCAAAGGTCGTCGTCCTGG